>CAXTDP010000039.1:0-16859 GCA_964242295.1 uncultured Acetobacteraceae bacterium
GCGGAACCCAGGGGTAACTGGACTTTTCAACATCTTGTCGCGCTGATCAGCGCCGTTACCCACCGCTGATTCACAGGCAAGGCCAAAACCTATTCCGGGCCTGCAACGCCGCCAGGGTGTTCATTGCGCTTGGCCTGGCTGCGGCGGACACGCTTGAGCTGAAAGACGGCCACCCCGATGACGATCAGCAGGGTGACGAAAGACAAGATGACTGGCAGAGAAATGCTGTGTTCCACGACGAGGCTCCCAGAGGGTTGTTTTGGTGTAGACACGACGTCGCATGAGGGGCGCGGTTTCCTGTGTCGCAAGACGGTGATGCCCCGACATGAAGGACGTGACCGGGCCGTAGTAACGATTTCACACCCTACCTGGAGCAGGCGCGCGCGGTCGGCGCCACTTCCCTATGGCAGCTTGCCAACGCCCTGATGAAGCGCGGTGTGCCCGCGCCGCGGGGGGGCAACAAGCGGTGGCACCTGGCGCAGGTCCGGCGCTTGCTGGTGTCCGCTGAAAAGGCTGTCCAGGGCGGTAACGGGTAGGTTGCTGGGCCTGCCCGGTTGGAGGCTGTCGCTTAGATCTCCACGCCGTAATCGGCGAGGTCCGGGGTCATCGCCTCGATGACGAAATCCACGAAGGCATCCGGGGCATCAAGGTAGAACTCCTTATCCGAATAACTGCCCACGGTGGTCTCCATCCCGTGCGCGCCCGCCCAGGCGGCCAAATGCTCCAGCGCGGCTCGAGGAGTTTCGCTCAAGAACGACACCTGCGAGCGACTCTTGTCCGCAGCGCGGTCGGTTGTGTCGCTGCGGCTGAACTGCAGGTCCACGTTGGACCCGGGCTGCCGCAGCCAGATGGCCCGCTCCGTCCTGCGGAGTTCAACAAAGCCGAGCTCCGCCTTCAGCATTTCGACGACGGTCTCAAAGTGCCGGGAACCGAGGCGGTTAGCGACGTGGTTCAGTTTCATCGCATTGCGTCCCCGATCATACCGTGTCCCTAACCCTGCCCGCCGCCATGCCGCAGGCTTCGGGCGTCGAGACAGTATAGATGGCAGCAGGGTGTCCCCCAGTGAAGGAATGCACTGACGGCCAGGTCGGAGCCTCTTAGGCGTAAACCGTCAGTGCCCGTTGTGCCCGGTCCAGCGCGCCGGCCCACCGCGCCGCCTCCCCAGAGGCGACCACGCACCAGCGCCGTAGTTCCTGCACCAGCGGAACCAGCCGTTCCGGTTCCAAGTCACCGCGGCCGGCCCACCAGCGGGCGGCGATCAGCTCCGCCTCGTGCGCAACGTCGTCCGGCGGCAGGCCAGCGATGGCCATGCCTTCCAGCCGCATCAGCGCGTCCAGGACATGAACGGCACTCACTGCACAGCCTCCCTGGCGCCGGGTGTACTGTGAACGGCAGATGAGGCAGGCGCGTTGCAGACAAGCGTGAAGCCCGCGCGCTTGAGGCCCTCGATGACCTCCACGCCCGCAACCCAGGCGGCCAGATCCTCGAACGGCTCTGCAAGGGCGCCAGTTCGTAGGACAAGCGCAATCGTCTCCAATGCATCGTAGCGGTCGGCAGGGCGGGTAAACGCAGCTGGCTTTGCCATCGAGACCTCCATCACCCCACCAGGGTAGAATTGTGCCAAGAACGGATCAAGAACACAGAATGGTGTGCCGCCTGCTGCCGCGGTGTTCCGTCCTTGATCGTGGCAGGACATCAATCCTACAAAGTCGCCCTTGCAGCAGGAGGCAGGCATGGGCCGACGCAACCAGAACAGCCGGCCGACCTACACCTGTGCGTGCTTCCGCCTCCGGGCTGCACCGTCATGCTCGGTGGTCGCCACGCAACAGCATCCCAGCCCAACACGGGGCCGCCGGTTGCTCGGAGCAGCGACGGTCACGGCAGCGCTGCTGGTCGGCATCAATGCGCTTGTCCAGGCGCTGAACGTCCTCGCGGCATGGTGGCGCCACGGCGGGTGAAAGGCCCAGCGATGCCGATGCCGGAGATGCTCTGATGCTCAAAGCGCCGGCCAGCTTGCATGTTGTGTTCCTTATATGTTCCATTGCGGACGGGCATTGTTCGAGGTGGGACGGCATGGCGACCGGCGAGAACGATTACGACCCCGGCTACGACGGGTCCAACACCACAGGCTTCGTGTCGCCTGCCGCCGACGCCCTGGAAGGTCCGATTGACCTTGCTGCGCTGCTCGACCTGCGCCGCCCTCACCGCTACCCCGTTCGCGTGCTGGGCGAAGCACTCGTTGACCGCGGCATCTACCCAGGCGACGTGCTGATCGCCGACACCGCGACCGCCCCGACCCACGGCCGCGTCGCCATCGTCATGCTGCACGGCGAGGTGTGGATCGCCCAGCTCGTCTACCGACACGGTCAGTGGTGGATGCGGCCCGGACGCGCCGACCAGCCCCTTGTGGCCCTGGACGGCGATGGCACTGAGGTTTGGGCGGTGGTCGCCGCCCTTGTCCGCCCCAAAGTCTGACCAGGCCGGGCCGAGTAGGACTGTACGTTCATGCCCCGTACCTTCGGGCTGATTGACGGCAACTCGTTCTACTGCTCGTGCGAGCGGGCCTTCTCCCCTCGCCTGCGTGGCCGGGCCGTGGTCGTGCTGTCCAACAACGACGGATGCGCCGTGGCCCGCACCAGTGAGGCAAAGGCCGCCGGGATCAAGATGGGCGATCCCTGGCACCTGGCCCGGCGCCGTCCCGAGGTGCGCGCGGCGCAGATCGTTTGGCTGTCATCAAATTACAGCCTTTAATAAGTTACGTGGAATGCTTTCGCGGGCGGGGCTTAACCTGCCCCGAGATGCTTTATCCCGCTCGCAGTCCCACGGAGCGCCACAATGCCCACTCCCGTCTGGTCGCATTACCCGCTTGCAGCAGCCGAGCCGCAAGGCCGATCCTGGCTTACGCTCCTCGGCAACCTGGGCCGCTCACCGGCGACCGTCGATGCTTACGGTCGTGGCCTCGATCAGTATCTTCGCTTTTGCCGCGACCTCCGCCTGGACGCCTCCAGCGCCACCCTTGAGCACGTCTTCTTGTTCGTCCGCCACCTTAACGGCGAGGCAGACGGCGCCCCGGCCAGGGTTCGCGTCAGCAATGCGACCCTGCAGCAGCGGCTCACGGCTGTGCGCCTCTGGTACGATCACCTGATCTACCAGGGCATCCGGGAGCTGAACCCCGTCCTGCGCGGCCAGTATGTCCAGGCCGGCGGCCGCGAGCCCGAGCACGCCGGCTTCCAGCGGGGCCTCGTGCGCCGGCTGGTCCGACTGCCCCGCATCCCGTCCGAGGCCGAGTGGGCGCGCGTGCTCGCCGAGGCAGCGCGCGAGGGGCCGCGCAACCGCCTGATGTTCGCGCTGGCCTACTACGGCGCCCTGCGCCGCGAGGAGCTGGTGGGCCTGCGCGTGTCCGACTTCGACGTCGCGCATCGTCTCATCTCCGTCCGCCCCGAGACCAGCAAGGGCAGCCGCGCGCGCGTGGTGTGCTACGCCGCCGAGGCCTCGGCGGCGCTGGCTGCCTACTTTGTCCGCCGCCGGGCGCTGGACCAGGGCGCCGGCCCCATGTTCCTTTCCGAGTCCGACCGCAATCCCCGCCAGCCGCTGACTAAATGGACTTGGAGCAAGGTGGTCGAGCGTCTTGCCCGACAGGCCGGCGTCGAGCGGTTCAGCACCCATACGCTGCGCCATCTCCGGCTGACCCACCTGGCGCGTGCCGGCTGGCGGCTGCACGAGATCGCCACCTATGCCGGCCACCGCAACCCGCAGACCACCATGGCCTACCTGCACCTGTCCGGCGGCGACCTGCTGGCCAAGATGGCGGCCTCCGTAGGCCACCTGGACGCCAAGCTCGGCGCTGATTTGTTCGGGACCTGGTGAGGCAGACATGACGACAGCTGCCGCCCTCGTGCCTTACGTGCCCTGGATCGATCCGGGCAGATATGACCGTTCGCCCGACCTCACGGTCGCCGAACTGCAGGTGCTCGCGGCGTGGAACACCCGGCGCGGTTGCCGCCCGCTCAAGGAACGGCTCGCCCGTTTATACCAGCCGCTGGCCGACGTATTGAGGCGGACCCCGCACAACAGGCACGGCTGCAACCGGACGCTGACGTTCCTCTTCGAGGAGGTGAGGCGGACCGGGACGGCGTATTGGGCCTGGAACGAGCGGCACTGGCTTGACCTGCTCAACGGCCCGGACGCCAAAGGCGGTGAACTGTCGCGACCCTACCTGCTCGCAGTTGCCTACCTCCTGACTGGCTTCTCGCTTGTCTACAAGGTCGAGCAGCAGCCAAGCCTGCCGGTCGCAGCCCGCATCATCTTTGGGCGCGACCAATTCGAGGCGGAGTACGACCGGCTCGAAGGGCCGCTGCTCCGCGTCGGCTATGGATGCGTGAACTTGCGCAACTGCTTGCCGACTGTGCTCGCCGCATTGATGCTGGAAGGGCGCGACCCGCGCCTGGAAGCGTTCGACGCAGCCCTGCTGGAGCGCACGCGGGAACTTTACCACCGGCTCGTCGGTCTGCAGATCGGCAAGGTCTCGAACGGGTTGGCGGCACTCGGGATCCTCATCAAGCCGCTGCGGATGCGCAACTATGTAGGTTGGCGGGAGAAGAGCGTCGAAGGTATTGGCCAGGAGTGGGCTGCCTGGTGCCGACGTTGGCGCGACACGTCCACCTTGCGTCCCAAGACGCGGGAGACGAACTATAGCTTCATGCTGCGCGCCGGTTTGTGGCTGGCCAAGGCGCATCCCGGGGTCGCGAGCCCGGCGCATTGGACCGTCGAGGTTTGCGCCGACTTCCTGGCCGCCGTGGACCGGCTCACCGTTGGCGAGTGGGTCCTTTCCTCGTCCAGCCACGTGCGCCAGCGCAATGCCGGCAAGCCGATGGACGCCAATTCCAAGCGCATGATCTACCACGCCATCCGCCGGTTCCTTGGCGACGTCCAGCTCTGGGGCTGGGCCACGCTGCGCTTCAACCCGCGCTATCACCTGGCCACGCCAACCTCGGTGCTGCGGCTCGCAGGGGTGAACCCGCGCACGATCGACGACGCGATCTGGCTGAAGCTGGTCTGGGCGAGCCTCAACCTGGAGGACGGGGACCGCCTGAGTGAGATCCATTACCCCATCGAGCTGCTCAGGGCCGTGGCGGTCGTCTGGACCCACGCGGCGCTTCGCGGCAACGAGATCCTACGGCTGCGCCAGGGCTGCGCGCGGCCACAGGACGATGCCGTAGTGGATGACGCCGGCGGCATCACGCCTGCCGGCACGCTCTGCTACCTCGACGTGCCGGCAGGCAAGACGTCCAGGGCACACACCAAGCCTGTTGCCCTGGCGGTCAAGGAGCGGATCGACGGCTGGGCCGCAGTCCGCCCGCAGCAGGGAACCGTCGAGGATGACGTGACCGGCGAGCGCGTGCAGATGCTGTTCCAGCTGCGGGGGCGTCCCCCGGGCAAGACGATCCTCAACCGCACCATCATCCCCATGCTGTGCGCCAAGGCTGGATTGCCGCTGCAGGACACCATGGGCGCGATCACCAGCCACCGCGGGCGTGCCTCGACCGTGACGGCCCTGGCCAGCGTGCCGCAGGGCATGACGCTGCCGGAGCTGATGGCGTGGTGCGGGCACAGCAACCCCAAGTCGACCATGCACTACATCCGGGTCAGGCCAACTCAACTTGCCGGCGCGTTCGCCAAGGCCGACCAGATGGCGCACATGGTCAGGGTGCTGATCGACCAGGAGGCCGTGCTCAACGGCGCGGCCCGGGACGGCGCGCCGTGGAAGTTCTACGACCTCGGCCACTCCTACTGCACCAACGCATTCTGGAGCACCTGCCCGCACCGCATGGCCTGCGCGGGATGCTCGTTCAACCTGCCCAAGGACTCAGCCAAGGCGATGGCGGTCGAGGCACGGGCGTCCGTGACGCGGCTGCTGGAGGAGGTGCCGCTCAGCCCTGACGAACGGGCGGCGGCGGAAGGTGACGTAACGGCGCTGGACGGGATGCTCGCCAAGCTGCGGGATGTGCCCGCGCTGGATGGCAGGACACCCCAGGAGACAGGGGGCAACGCCATATTTCCTGTCCTATAATTGCCTCCGACCCGGAACAAACGCTTGCTCCCATCAGCAACCTGGCAAGGGAAGTGATCGCGCAAGGGTTCACGAGCTTTCCCGTGCGGCACCCAGCCCATTATCAAAACCACCTTGCCCCTCCTCGACCTGCCACCCTCATCGAACCATCCTCACTCAGCTTCGGTCATAGCTCAGGTGCTTGCCCACCTGATGGTCGTTGATGCCAAATGCCGATGCACTGCATAACCATGAGCGCAGGCGTTGGCGCCCGATCGAAGGGCGACGAGGCGCTAATCGGGTCACCTCGCGGTGCTTTGAGCCGGCTGGCGCAGCGGTGCTCGACGGGGGCAGCTATCGTCGCGTGTACAGGGCAACGTGGCCCGGCCGAACATTCCAATTGAGGTCGCGCCATGGATCAGCCCACCGAACTGATCGACAGCATCTATGAGTGTGCCATGCTGCCGGAGCTGTGGCCCGGCGTCCTGGACCGCTTGGCAACGTTCGCTGGCGCCCGCGGAGGGCATTTGTTCACAGCCAACTCCAGTGTCGTGAATTGGACGTCGTCCGAGGTCCTCCGCGGCGGGATGATGCGCTTCGTCAACAGCGACCTGCTTGCTCGTGGCCAGCGCGGCACTCGTTTGATCGCGGCGCGCCATGCCGGCTTCCTGAGAGATCTTGACCTCTACGCGGACGAGGCGAACCTGGCTCAGGATCCGATGTACCGGGACTTGTTATGGCCTGCGGGCCTTGGCTGGGCCGCGGCAACTGCGATGCAGGTGCCCACCGGCGACAGCCTCTTCCTGACGTTGGAGCGAGACCGGGCTCGCGGTCCAGTCGAACCTATCACCATCGAGTATCTCGACGCGTTGCGTCCCCATCTTGCCCGAAGCGCCCTGTTGTCGGCCCGGTTGCAATTGGAACGCGCCCGGGTGGCGAGCGAGACGCTGGCGATGCTGGGCCTGGCAGCGCTTGTCATTGACGGCGGCGGCAAAGTCGTCGCGGCCAACACCCTCGCCGAAACGCTTGGTGATCGTATCCGTTGGCGCGCCCGGGATCGTGTCTCGCTCAAGGACGCTGCCGCCGACGCGCTCCTTCAGCAGGCCGTCTCCCAGCTCGCCGCCGACGAGGGAGGTGCGCCGCGCTCTTTCGCCCTTCGCAAGACGGCGACGCTGCCCGGGATGATCGCCCATGTGGTCCCGATCCGCGGAACGGCGCGCGACTTGTTTGTGCGCTGTGCGGCCATTTTGGTCATGATGCCGGTGACAATGCCGCAGGCGCCGCCGGTCGAGTTGGTGCAGTCGCTGTTTGACCTGACGCCGGCCGAGGCGCGCGTGGCGCGCAACCTCGTGGCTGGGGAGACGGTCGACGAGATCGCCGCGCAGGGAGGCGTGTCGTCCCATACGGTCCGCACGCAGGTCCGCGGCATTCTCGGCAAGACAGGGTGCCGACGTCAGACCGATGCGGTCGCGCTACTCAGCGGGGTCTGACCCCAAAGTCGGTGCGATCAATCGTTCTGGCCTACCCAGGCAGATAGCCTCGCCACCATGGCGCTCAGCTTCGGCCTTCCAAAGCAATGGCAGGGAGCGAGGTGCAATGGCAACGGTCTGACCCGTCGGCGGCTGTCCGCGCATCCCCTGCCGAGCATCCCCACGCAAGGGATGGCATCATCAATTCTGGGGATGCGGGCGTATGCGCGCGAGCGGTAACGGTCACTGAAGAGACCACCGCAACGAGGCCGCCATGGATGGACACTCCGTTGTTGTCGACACCCGGCCAACTCGCGTCACCGAGCCCGCCGCTTGGCGGCCAGCTCCGGTCCCGCATCTGCTCGGCGACTTCGACCTCACCGGCAAGGTGGCGCTGGTTACCGGCGCACGCCGGGGCATCGGGCGCGCGATCGCCACGGCGCTTTCTGCCCAGGGGGCGGCTGTTGTCGTCCACCATGCGGAGGGCGCCGACGAAGCACAAGACGCAGGCCAGGTGCTCGCCGACATACGTGCTATGGGCGGGCGCGGCACGAAGGTTGCGGCCGACTTCTCGCAGCCCGGTGCCGGCACTCGGCTCGCGCAGGACGCGCTGGCCGCCTTCGGCCAGGTTGACGTGCTCGTGCTGAACGCCTCGATCGAGATCCTGGAGCCTTTCGGGTCTGTCGGCCCGGCGAGCTTCGACCGGCAGATTGCAGTCAACCTGCGCGCTCCGCTGGAACTGCTGCAAGCGCTGCTGCCCGGCATGGCCCAGCGTGGTTGGGGGCGGGTGCTCGCGATCGGCAGCACCCAGCAGTTGCGGCCCAGCCCCTCCAAGCTGGTCTACGGCGCCACCAAGGCCGCCCAGCAGAACTGGGTGCTCAACCTCGCCCGCCAGCTCGGCAGCCGGGGTGTCACGGTGAACAACCTGGCCCCTGGCGTGATCGCCACCGCGCGCAACCAGGCGCAGGTCGCGGCCGAGGGCGCGGAGTTGGTCCAACGCATTCCCGTGGGGCGCATCGGCACGCCGGAGGACTTGGTGGGCGCCGCGCTGCTGCTCTGCTCGGACGCAGGCCGGTACATCACCGGCGCCGACCTCTACGTCGACGGCGGCCGTCACATCGCCTGAAAAGCACAAGGGGACATCATGAGCAACATCCTGCTTCTCGCCGTGTGCCTCGCCAGCGGCGTCGTGCTGCGCGGCTGCGGCCGGCTCCAAGACGGCGGCGTTGCAGCGCTCAACGCCGTCATCATCAACCTCGCCCTGCCCGCGCTCACGCTGACCCAATTGCAGGCGCTGCGGCCCGACATCACGCTGCTGCTGCCGGTGGCGCTGCCGTGGCTCATGTTCGTGATGGGGGTCGCGTTCTTCTACGTGGTGGGGCGCGGGCTGAAGCTGCCGCCGGCCACCTCGGGCGCCCTCATGCTATGCGGCGGGCTGGCCAACACCTCGTTCGTGGGCTTGCCCATGATCCTGGCGTTCTATGGCCCGGACGAGCTGCCGGTCGGATTGCTCATGGACCAGCTCGGCACCTACCTGGTGCTGAACACCTTGGGCCTCGCGGTGGCGTCACTGCACATGCCCGAGCCAGACAAGGACGCCACTCCTCGCCGTGTCATTGGCCGCACCCTGCGGCGGATGGCGGCATTTCCACCGTTCATCGCGCTGATTGCGGGATTGTGCCTGCTATCCGCGGGGCTGCCGGACTGGCTGCGCGACGTCCTGCGCCGGCTTGGCGACATGGTGGTGCCGCTGGCGCTGCTGTCCATCGGCGCGCAGCTGCGCGTGTCCGAGCTGCGCGGCATCGCACGGCCGCTGCTGGCCGGGCTGGGGTTCAAGCTCCTGCTGGCGCCGCTGCTGCTGACGCTGCTGCTCGCCGGCGTCTTGGGCCAGGGTGGGCGCACGATGCAGGTGGCCCTGTTCGAGACGGCGATGGGGCCGCAGGTCGGGGCTTCGATCGTCGCCCTGCAGCACGGGCTCGACGCCCGCGTAGTCACGGCCATGGTGGGTTTGGGCATCCTGCTGTCGTTCGTGACGCTGCCGGGCTGGTGGGCGGTGCTGTCCTGGGCGGCGGGATGACGATGGGCAACGATCAAAGGCCAGGTGGCGCAGCCACGTCCAGCGATGGATCGGCTGCGCTCTGCTGGTGGCCGTCTCAGAAGGATGGGCAAGACAGGGGGCATCGTGGCATGGACGGGGAACACTTGGGTCCGACCGCAGGCAGGTGTGCCACGTGTCGCCATGAGCACGCCTCGCCGTGGCTTTGGTCAGGCGACCTTTTGCCAGGAACGGAGGGTATGGGTGATGAGTGACTGGCGCGAGCTGAACCGGGCCAACTGGGATGAGCGGGTGGCGGTCCATCTCGGGTCGGCCGGGTATGACCTCGGCCCGCTGCGTGCCTGGCAGGGCCGCCTGAACGCAATCGAGGAGGCGGAGCTGGGCTGCGTCGCCGGGCTGCGCGTGCTGCACCTGCAATGCCACTTCGGCAAGGACAGCCTGGCTTTGGCCCAGCGCGGGGCGGAGATCACCGGCCTTGATTTCTCCGGTCCCGCAGTGGAGGCAGCGCGCTCGCTTGCGGTCGAGCTGGGCCTGCCCGCGCGTTTCGTGCAGGCCGATCTCTACGACGCCCCGGCGGCGATCCCGGAACCAGGGTCGTTCGACCTCGTCTTCACCACCTGGGGCACGATGACCTGGCTCCCCGACGTGGCCCGATGGGCGCGCGTCGTCGCGCACTTCCTGCGTCCGGGCGGAGCGCTCTACTTTGCCGACGCCCACCCGGCGGCGCTGGTGTTCGACGACATGGCCGGCGTGGACGCGGACAACAGGTCCGGGTGGTTCGCGCCGTACTTCGCAGGCGGGCCGCTCGTGATCGACGATCCCAGCGACTACGCCGATCCGGACGCGCGGCTCGCCAACCAGCGCCAGGTAAACTGGCTGCACCCGCTAGGCGACATCCTGGGCTCCCTTCGCGATGCCGGGCTGCGGCTGGAGTGGCTGCACGAGCACCCGCGCGTGACCTGGCGCATGTTCCATTGCCTGGTCCGCGACGCCGACGGGTGCTGGGCCTGGCCGGACCGCCCCTGACTGCCCCTCTCGGTCAGCCTGCGTGCCGTGCGGCCCGACACGCAATCTGGTGGCCGGACCTGATGGGTGACGGGACCAGCATCCGGCCTACGCAAGGATCCACAAGCCTCATGTCTTTGACCGCTCGGGGCAAGGATCGACGCACGTGCGCCAGCATCGCCGCAGTCTCTGACCGGCCCGGGTTGGCGCCCATCGTCGCGGGATGGCTGGTGGAGGCCTTCGGCCGCCCAGGCAGCCGAAATGTTGAAGACATGACGGCGCTGATCCTGTCGCCGCCGGTCGGTCCCGAAGAGACGTTCGTGCTGTTCGAGCAAGGCCGGCCGGTCGGCACGGCCAGCTTGGCAGCCAGGGATCTCGAGACTCGTCCGGACCTTACGCCCTGGCTCGCTGGAGTTTTCATCGATCCTGCTTTCCGCGGTCGCGGATACGCGACTGCGCTGGTGCGGCAAGTGGAGGCGTTCGCGATGTCTGCTTCTCTGCCGGCTCTATGGCTTTACACCTCGACGGCTGAGCTGCTGTACGCACGCCTTGGCTGGCAGAAGGTAGAGGTCAAGGAGAACAGAGGATCCGAAGTCGTGTTGATGAGGCGCTGTCTGGCTGGGAAATGAATGGGAGGAGTGTCTATGCAGAACCTGCTTGGAGCATGGAAGCTGATCGAAGCTCATGCGTTTGACGAAGCCGGCAATGAAATGCCGTCCCCGCTTGGACCGGCCCCGATGGGGCTCGTCCTGTTTGAAGCCGAGCGGATGGCCGGCATGGTTGCCGACGGGCGCCCGGCTGTGCCGCCGGACACGTCGCAACGCGCTTTCTTTTCCTACACGGGAGCTTACCAGTTCGACGGGGAAACACTTGTGACCCGCGTGGACGGCGCATCCAGCCCGGACGGGTTTGCGGACCAAGTGCGCCGCATCACCTTCAAAGGCCCAAACCGCATCATGGTGGTGCCGCTCTCGCGCGTGCTGGGCCACAGTTCAGGCCTTGAGCTCATATGGGAGCGTGTCGGCTGATGCTGGTGTCGGAGGCTGCCGTCGGCCATCGTCATCAGCGCGCGACGATCCCTTCTCTGGGAGCAGGAATATGACGGCGGCTGTGTGAGGCCCATGCTGCGACGGAGGAGTGGATCGTGGAGGACACGTTCGGCTGGCGGATGAAGCTTGGCGTGCTCGTGACGTGCACGAGAGCCTCGGCGTAGCCTGAATACGATGCAGCACGGCCCTCCGAAGTGACCAGCCATGTCCTCGGCTTCCGCCCGGTTCCGCAATACAGTCCCCACTGTTCAGCTGAACCGCTTGACGTCCCATTCCACATAAATGGGGACATGAGCCGGAGGATGTACGAGGTGCTGGCCGCCAGGGTGCCCCGGGTGGAGCCATACTCGATAGATGAGATGTTCCTGGACCTGGACACGCCCCGGGACGCGGCCGACCTTGCCCGCGAGCTGCGCGATGCAGTCCGGCGCATCGCCAAAATACCTACATGCGTGGGCATCGGACCCACCAAGACTATCGCCAAGACCGCCAACGCCGTCGCGAAGGCCGACCCGGCGCTGGAAGGCGTGTGCGACCTCCGGGACGAGCAAGACCGGGCGCGGTTGTACGAGCGCACCGGCGTGGACGAGGTATGGGGCATCGGCGGCCGGACGGCGGACAAGCTGGGGTCGCTCGGCATCACCACCATAGCTCGGTTCGTCGCCATGCCGCCGCACGAGGTGCGGACCCTGCTGACAGTTGTGGGCGCCCGCGTGCAGATGGAATTGCAACGAGTGTCGTGCCTGGCGCTGTCCGACGCCGCGCCCACCCGCAAGGGCCTGGCGGTTACGCGCTGCTTCGGCCGCCCCGTCACGCGCTGGGCGGAGATGCGGGAAGCCTGCGCCCACCACGCGAGCCGCGCCGGCGAGAAGCTGCGCGCCGCCGGGCTGGTGGCGGGCCGCATGACGGTACTCCTGCACACGGACCCGCACGGGACCGGTCCTTGGTACTCCGCCCAGCACGCGGGCCGGATTGAGCCGACCGACGATGCCCGCACGCTGATCGCGGAAGCCGTGCGGATGCTGGCGCCGCTGTGGAGGGGTGGGCACAGCTACATGAAGGTCGGCGTCATGCTGGACGACCTACGGGACGCAGCCACCCAGCCGCGCAGCCTGTTCCCCACCTGTAACCCGGCGCACTCGGCGGCGCTGATGCGCGCGATGGACGGCGTGAACGCCCGTTACGGCCGGGGCACCTTGCGCCCGCTCGCCACCGGCATCGCTCGGCCCTGGGGCACGCGGGCCACGCAACTGACCCAGCGCTACACGACGCATTCCAGCGAGATGATGCAGGCATGGGCGCTATAGGGCGGAACTACCGCAGCCGCTACCTGCAGCGGCTTGCACCGTGCTACGTGACACGGCCTCGCGTCTTGCCCCCCTCCCCCCATAATAGCTCGTCCAGCGTCACTGGACAGGCGTCCGGAACCGGCAAGGGAGGTAGCTCGTCCATGCTCTCCGGCATCCGGAACAGCGCGTCCGCATACAGGTCCGCCATATCTATGCGTTGCCGCATGGACGGCGTGAAGGAGCGCGCCGCATCCCGGCGGAACCCGCGTGCCTCGGCCCGCCAGTGTGGCACGTCGCGCGACAGGGGCCAGGCTTCCGCCTTGAGGTCGTGCAGGAGTGCTTGCACCAGCAGGGATTGAACAGCGGCTAGTTGGCTGCGGCCCACGCTTTCGACTTCCTCGATGATGTTGGCCCAGTCAGGCGCCTCGTTGCCCGGTTCGCCCGCCGCGTGCCGCCGCAGCAGCCGGGCCTGGTGTTCCGACCATTCCAACACGTCGGCATCATACAGTTCGCCCATGGGTTCAGCCTCCCAAGCGTTTGCTAACGTGACCGTCGCTGGCGTTTGGGCACCAGGTCCCCGGGTTCAACCTCGATGCCGAGCTTGGTAAGGCCCTTGAACACGAGGGTGGTGAGCGTGTCGCCCTTGTTGGCGTGCAGGTAGTCCGAAATGCGGTCGGACAGGTAGTGCGGGATGCGGATGGTGCTCGATGTCACGCCCTCCTTGTCCGCAGGTTCTGGCCGGTCAGCCGCGCCAGCATCCTTGATCGCCCCGCCCCTTGGTGGGGCCGTAACCGCCCCTTTGGGGGCGAACACGGCATCCAGGTCTTCGCCTAGCTTTGCCGGACCCTTGCGGGCTGTGGTGGCCTTCTCAGACATATGCCTTCTCCTTCCTCTTGATCCTGACCAGGCCGATGGCCTCGCCGACGTGGGACCACAGCTCGCGGACCTCTTCTGCGCCCTTGCCGCGGGGTTCCGTTTCCAGCGCCGTCCGGCCATCGTTCCAGGCCGTCTTGAACGCCATCCGGTGCGCGACGCTTCCGGCCATCGCGCCATGCTTGGACAGCAGCATGGCCGCGGACGTGGCCTGCGTCGTGTTGCGTTTGATGAAGGTCAGCGCGAAGGCATATGGCTTGTCCAGCTCGCGGACGAGGCGCACCGTACTGCTGATCGCCGCAATGTCGGTCTTGCCGTCCTGGGTCGGGATCAGCACGAAGTCGGCGTGCTCGATCACAGCTTGAATGGCACCCGTCAGTGCAGGCGGGGTGTCCACCACCATGAGCCGGATGCCGGCAGCGCCCAGGCGGTCCAGCGTTGCGGGAAGCTCTGCCACCCCGCCCAGCGCGAGCCTGGGCGTGTCGGCCTCCCGGTCGTGGAACCACCGGGCCAGCGACTGTTGCGGATCGGTGTCGTAGAGAGCCACGGGGCCGAAGCTGGCTTGCTCCGCCGCTACTGCGAGGTGTGCCGAAAGCGCGGTCTTGCCAACTCCCCCCTTCTGACTGGCGATCACGAGCACCTTTGGCCTGGCCATGTCAGCAGCTCCCACAACAGCTTTAGTATGCATTGGCTTTAAGAGGCTGTGAAGCCACAAGGCTACAATGCTGCGCCATTATGGCATATTGGCCCTCCAGCCTTCTAGCTTTGCGGCGTTGTGGCCTTGGACCATGCGGCAACCGCCGCGATGGCCTCCTCCCTCTGCCATCCCACGGCCTCTGCCCGACCCAGCAGCGCAACCAGGTGCGGCGCCAGAGCTTCAGCGCACGGCGCCACCCGGTTCGTGCTCATCACCGCATTCGATGCGGGTGGGGCAACCAAGCGCTCCGCAAGAAGGCGCATTGCACGCACAGCCGGCGGGCCTGGTGGGACCTTGGCGGCGCACCAGTCGCGAACAGTCTTTTCGTTGAGGCCCCCCAACTCGCGTGCCAAGCCGCCTTGGCTGGTGCCTAGCAGGGCAATTAGCGCGCGTACAGCATTGGCCGCGTCCGTAAGGGTCTGCGGGGGTTGCGCGGTGTCACGGTCGCGCAAGCGGTCCTGCAACGTTTCCAGGTTGGCGATCACGTCAGGCAACACCAGGGCCATCCGGTTTAGGTCGAGCATGGATTATTTGCCTCAACGTCAATTGGATGCAAACCCCTCTTTCCCGGCAACAATGGGCTGCAACCGGCAGGCTGCGTCACATGAAAGCAGTGACATAATAATGCAATGGCTTTATGAAGCCGTTACATAGGACAGTCGTGGGGTCATTAGGCTCTATCCGCTTGCTGGCCGGGGCAGACCAAGTTCACGAACCTGTGATACATTACGGCCTTATGGCTTAACAAGGCCATTGCCTCACAAAGCTACGGCAGCTGTAAAGGGAATGCGCCAGGGGAATGGTCCCCGGCCAAGACCAAGGACAAGCCGCAATCATGGCGAAGCCGAAGAAGATCAATCTTAATAAAGTCATCGCCTCCAAGCAGGGAGAGCGCCGCATGATCAGCGCGGAACAGCGCGCCAAGCTATCAGCGGCCCAGCTTGCATATGTCGCTAATGATTCGCGTTGGGCCGAGCATCGGCGGAAGCTGGCCGCAGCTCAGGAGGCCCGTCGCATGACGTTGTTCGATAACGAAGTCGCGGCCATTGTTGAAATGCGGAAGAAGGGTCGGACATTCAGTTACATCTCCGAAGAAATCGGTGTCTGCCGTGATGTGATAACGCGAGAACTTGCCGCACTCGGGCACATGATAGAGAGCGTCAAGTCGGATCGGCGGGCGCGTCGGGGCAAAGGCTTCTGGCGCAGCTTCGACTAGCATAACCGCCTGTTCGCCAGCCTGGTTCTATCCAGGCTGGCGTTCACTCCCTGGCAGTAAGGGAGGCAACAAGATGTGTGTTCAATTTGAACACACGCTGCGGAGTGCCCACGTCGACCGCTAAGCACCGTTCCATAAACCTTGATTCTGCGTCAGGCAGCTGTAAGCGCAATATAGAGGTGTCACCCTTGTGCCAGGTAGAGGTTCTTCCGCACAAAGCGTGCTACTTAGCAGCCCGCGTGAGGTGCATCCTGTTGAATTAGAATGGCTTTTGTAGGCGTAATCTCCCTGGTTGCCGTTCCGTCATGTCCGTTAACTCTGACGTGGCAAAATTAAATCAAATCAACGGGTTGCTGGGTATGTGCCAAACTGGCCAGCACGCTTCGTGCGGGAGAACCCAGGTAGAGATGGCACCCTTCCCGGCAGTTGTGCCGTGGGAGGCTGGTTGTGGCGATCATTTCTATGAGCAAGCGCGAGTTCGATCAGCTTGAGGTGCTGCTGCGGGTGCAATCCGGGCGGCTGCGTGTGGCCGACGCTTGTGCGTTGCTGGACCGGTCGCGTCGGCAGGTGTTCCGCTTGTTGCGGGGCATACGGGAGGGTGGTGCTGCGAGCCTGGTCTCCAAGCGGCGCGGCAAGCCGAGCAACCGGCGTCTGCCGGAGGCAGTGCGTCAGTTGGCGATGAGCCTGGTGCGTGAGCACTACAGCGACTTTGGTCCGACGTTTGCGGCGGAGAAGTTGGCTGAACGGCACGGCTGCACGGTGTCGCGCGAGACGTTGCGGGGCTGGATGGTAGCGGACGGGCTGTGGCTGGACCGGCGTGCCCGCCTTCCCTCGCCGCACCAGCCGCGGCGCCGGCGCGAGTGCCTGGGCGAGCTTGTGCAGATTGACGGGTCTGAGCACGCCTGGTTTGAGGGCCGTGGCCCCGGCTGCACGTTGCTGGCGTTCGTGGACGACGCGACCAGCCGTTTGATGCTGCTGCGGTTTGTTGCGAGCGAGTCGGCGTTTTCCTACTTCGTTGCGGTGCGGTCCTACCTGGAGGCGCACGGCAAGCCGGTGGCGTTTTACTCGGACAGGCATGGGGTGTTCCGGGTCAATCATCCTGGCGCCAAGGGTAACGAGGTGACGCAGTTCGGCCGTGCTTTGTGCGAGCTGAACG
>CAXTDP010000040.1:0-191 GCA_964242295.1 uncultured Acetobacteraceae bacterium
AGCTCGGGCTGAGCAGCCAGCGCATGCAGGACTTCGGCGACTACGTGATCTCGCAGTCCACCGGCCGCTTCATCCTGGGTGCCGGCGACGAACAGGAGAAGGAGGACATCATCAAGCGGTTCGGCGTCACCGCCGCGACCGCCGGGGTGATCCGCCGCAGGCTGAACGGCCCGACCCGCGGCGGGGCGCCG
>CAXTDP010000040.1:201-16773 GCA_964242295.1 uncultured Acetobacteraceae bacterium
TCCAGGCCGACGACGGGTGGTATGAGCAGATGCTGGTGAACAGCCTGGGGCCGGTCGAGCTGTGGGCGTTCAGCACGTCGCCGCAGGACGTGGCGCTGCGCTCGCGGCTCTATAAGCGTGTCGGCCCGGCCGAGGCCCGGCGCCGGCTGGCCCGGGTGTTCCCGGACGGCAGCGCCAAGGATGAGATCGAGCGGCGCAAGCAGGAGCGGCAGCAGGCTGGCGAGGATGAGGCGCGAGCAGGGTTGAGCGTCGTACAGGACCTGGCCGACGAGTTGGTGGACGGGCACGGCCTCGGCATCGTGCTGCGACGCTTCGAGCATGAGCAGGGCGAGGTTCTGGTGGCAGAGTAGGATCGGTCACAGCAAGGAGACTGGCCTGATGCGCGACCTGGTATTTTTCATGCCGGGACTTCACCGTCTTGCGACACGAGAAACCGCGCCTATCATGCAACGTGGTCTCAACACCAAAATAATGTTCTGGGAGCCTCGTCATGGAACACAACATTTCTCTGCCCGTCATCTTGTCCTTCGTCACCCTGCTGATCGTCATCGGGGTGGCCGTTTTTCAGCTCAAGCGCGTCCGCCGCAGCCAGGCCAAGCGCAATGAACATCCTGGCGGCATTGCCGGCCCGGAATAGGTTCTGGCCGTGCCGGATGCTCCTGCCCCGCGTGGTCGAGAACCTTAGTGTGCTCGGCCGGGCGACGATGCTCATGGGCGGCTGCTGCGGCGCCTACGTGTAGCGACCCGAGATCGTCGGCGTTTCCGTCCCATAGTCAGGGCCTTGGCAGTTCCTAGTGAAGCTGGACCAACCCTATGAGCGTGCCGTTGTCGGACCGCTTGCTTCGGCAGCGTTGCCCGTGACGCAGCCACGGGCAATGCTGCACAGGGCGGCGCATTGCTGCCACTGCTGACGCCTTTCATGTCAGGCGTTGGAACGCCTTCTACTCCCTGCTGATTATCGGAACTCGCTATGCGTATCGCCTCGCTCGCCCTGCTCGGCTTCCTTGCCGCCCTTCCTGCCGCCGCACAGGGCTACTATCAGGCACCACCGTACGGCTACGCCCAGCCTGCTCCGGACGCTTGGGCCTCAGCCCGCGATGGATGGCGACGTGCTAGGCGTGCCAAGGATATCGCACGCTGGCGTGCGGAGAACGGCGATTACGAGGGCGCCGATCGCGCTCAAAGGTGGGCGGACCGCCATCGCGACCGTGCGCGCCGGGAAGCAGATATCGCCAGGGGTCGGTGGTGACGGCGCCGGGCATCGAGCAGGTTCCAACGCGCGGATGCGACAGATAATTGCGGCTGGTGCCTGGCAAGCCGTGCTCCGTCAGGATCTGCGGTGGAAATACACTTCCCTGGCTCGACCCTGCGATGGTAAGAACCTGCCCAACAACGAACGACGCCCTGGTTAGGTTTGTCTAAAGGCGTGTAGCTCAGTGGCAGAGCGCTGCCATCACATGGCAGAGGTCGGGGGTTCAACTCCTTCCGCGCCTAGTCGTTTGATGAAGAGCGAGTCGATGTGCGCTCGGTGCGTTCTGTTGTTCCTTGGCGCAGCAGGAAGCGACGCTGCCGAAGCAAGCGGTCCGGCAGTGACGCGCGTATGAGGTTGGTCCAGCTCACCAAAGGCTGCCAAGACCCGAATCATAGGCACGAAACGCCCATAATCTCGCGCCGAAGCGCGGATGATCTCGGGTCGCTACACCTAACAGCCGCTAGACGGCAGCCTCCCTCGCCTTGAGGCAGCAGCTAAGCTGGCCAGGCCCGCCCCGAGCAGAAAGAGCGACGCTGGCTCCGGCACGTTGGCTTGGCCGTCAACCACCGTCGCAGTAATCCGGAGGATCGTTCCAGTGCTCACAAAGCCATTGAGGCCGCCCGAGATCGGGGTCGTGTAGCTGAAATCCGTGCTCTCATCCGGCCTGCTTGTCGGGATCGCCGTTGGCAACGAGGTCAGGTTGAAGGCGTTGTCGCTGAAGGTGGTGATGCTGAGGCTACCGTTTGCCGCCGTGACTGGGAATGGGAACTCTCCAGACGGGATGCCAAAGCGGAACTGTAACGCGCTGTTGGATGCCCCATTAACAATCGCCGTAAGGCCGGTCGCGCTGATTGCCAAGTTGCCGAATGTGGCCTGATAAGTGGCGGTGGGAAGGTTCCACACCCCTGGAGACGTCGCTGGGGTGCCAGCATCATAGAGCACAAAGCCACGTACTGCGCTCAATGGACTTGAGAGTGGGTCGATAACGCCGCTCAGCGGGTCAGGCGCGGTGCTTGGGGTGGTGCGATCAGTGCCCAGGTAGAGTCGGTCGATATCGACCGTGCCGGTGAAATCGAGGCGCACCAGCGGTGCCGCATGGGCACTGCCCATTTTGGCAGCCATCAGGGCAGCTACAGCAACGACAGCTAGCACATGGGACCGCATTGAGGTTTGCTCCTACAACTAGGGAACAAACCTAACGTGTCCTGACATCCTGTAAAGTGGAAACGAGCAAACCTAAGGCGGTTACAACCTTAGATGGCATGTTGGCGGGAGGTTATTCCCCATAAGCTCGGGGCAAAAACCCGCACCAGCGGTGAAATGCCCTGATCCCGTTCGCATCCTGCCCCCGTAGCGTCCTCCTGAACGAACAGGAGACGACGCATGGCGCCCAGGCGTGTGAATCAGGGCGGCCCCGGAACCCAGAAGTATCACGCATTCACAATGTGATATGGTGCTGATCAGCGCCGAAGTTCACGGCTGATCTACATGCGGAAGGACCGGTTCCTGATGTCGTTTGACACAAGGCGGCTAGCATGCACGGCCACGGCGCGTCCCGTCTGCCGCGTGGCCGCTTCAAGCACATCGTGAACGGTGCTCACACTAACGAGCACGCCCAGCAGGTCGCGCAGGAACTCCACGACGTCGCGATACGAACTATGGCAGATCAGTGCCAGTTCGACGATCACCTGGCGCAGCCACGCCCTGGTCACCGCTAGCTCGAACAGAACGTTGTCGTCTGGCGCCGCAGGCGAGAACCACCTCAGTCACGGACGGTCACTCCGCCGGCCCGGCCGAGAACCTGTTCCAAGGGCTGGCGGCGTAATGCTTGCCATCCCGGCCAATGGTGTAGACGCGCCAGGCATAACGGCCGGGCACCTGTCCCAAAGGCACGAGAAGCGCGCTTTGGTCCACATAGGCCGTGAATGCCTCACGAGGCTCCCCTGCGTCGAGCGCCAAGAGTTCGACAAAGAATCGCACGGGCGTGGCATAGGCCGGCGCGGTCCAGGCAAACTCGACGCTGGCAGGGCCGCGCCTAGCCACGTTGCTGCCGTCGGCTGGAACATCAGGTTTGGCAGGGACGAGTGCCTCGTCCTGCCTGAAACGCTTGATTGCGCGAGAAGGAGTCCGCCGTAACACCGCCAGCTTGTCCGCAGCAGCGGGCAAGTCTGGCGCCGCTGCGGCATACCAGACCTCAGCCAGGTCCAGGTTGAGCGGCACGCCTTGCCCGGCTTCGTAGAGCTGCCCCAGGTTATACTGGGCACGGCGGTTGCCGTGCGCCGCAGCGCGGGCATACCAGAGCGCCGCGTCCGCGGCGTCGCGCGGCATGCCTTCGCCTGTGTCGTGCATGACCGCTACATTGAACTGCGCCTCCGCCAGCCCGGCATCCGCCGCACGCTTGTACCAGCCATAGGCCGCGGCCGGATCGCGCCCTACGCCCTGGCCAACGTCGTAGAGCACGCCTAGGCCAAGCTGCGCTTGCGGATCTCCCGCCTCGGCGCGTGGTGCCCAAAGCTGGCGTGCCTCTTCGAACCGGCCCAACGCATAAGCGTGTTGCGCATCATCGGACCGGACTGGAGCGGCGCCTCCGGCGCCCCAGGCCAGCATCGCTAGCAGAATGGGCAGGTAGGGGCGCTTAACGGAGCGTGTCACCGCCAGGTGATCTCGACTCGCCTGTTCTGCGCTTCGGGCACGCCCCGGGGTGCTGGCACAGCCGGGTTGGTTTCACCCTTGGCCAGAATTTGCGTCCGCTCTGCCGGAATGCCACGCGCCAGCATTCCGCGTGCGACCGCATTGGCTCGCTGCTGGGACAGGATCAGGTTCTGCGCCGGCACTCCGACCGCATCAGTGCTGCCGGACACGATCATGATGATCGGCCGGCCTTCGCGGTACAAGCGCGACGCCTGGTCCAAGATGGCCTGGTTCTCCGCGCTGAGCGCGGTGCCACCCGAGGGAAACAGCAGGACGAGCGAGCCTGAGGGTTGGGCACCCTCCATTGCGCCGCCGGGCACTGGCGCGGTGATGGGTGCTCCGGTTGGATTCGGCTGAACGGCCGTCTGCGCCAACGCTGAAACGGTCCAGGGCAGGGCCATATTGGCCAGGATGGCAGTTGCGAACAAGGCTTTCATTGGACTCAGCATGTTGACCTCACGTTGTTGATGCATTGGGCGGACAAGGGCCGGGTGCCCCGCCGTATGTCAGGTCCGGCTCAACTTGGCGGCAAGGTGACCTCGATCATGCCGGGGCGGGGCAGGGCGCCTGGCCGCGCAGCGCCAGCCCGAAGGTCGCCAAGGGGCAAGCTTGTCCACCCAAGAACCTGGCCGGCCGTGTCACGGTCTTCGGCGAAGAAGTAGCGCACGCCAGGCATCCGCGTCTGGCGCGGGATTGCGAGTGGGTCATCTACCACCATCCCGGCGGCGCGCAGCGTGCGGGCCAGATCCGTTGCCTTGGCCTCCATAACGGCGTCGCTCCGGGCGTAATAGATGATCACGTGCCCCGGCACGCCGGTCGGCAGCCTGATTGCGGATGGACTGCCCTCCTCGGCCTGCAGTGCCGCGCCCGGCGGATCAGGGAGCACAGGCGTCGTATCCGGTTTTTCGTTGGACGAAGCACCCTGTCCAGCGCTGTCAAGCAGGACTGTTACAGTGGCGGGTTGCTCCGGCACAGGCTGTCCCTGCCGCGCGGGCAGAACCGGCTGCAGCGCCAGCCAGCCGCATAGCGCCGCAATGCCGGAAGCTGCGGACAAGGCTGCGCCGCGGCCCCAGGTGAAACCCCGTTTGGTTGCCTGCTCGGGCAAGGCCGGAACTGTCGGCTCATCTGCGGTGGTTTCAAGATGGACGATGTTCTTCCCTATCGTCCGCACCGGCGGAGCATTGGGAACCATGCCGGCCTGCATCACCGCAATGCGTTCAATGGGCGAGGGTGCCGCGTGTGCCTGGCCGGGTAAGCGCTGGACTGCTTGCCTGGCCAGCGGCGAAGCTTCCTGGACCTCCTCGGCAGCCGGTGGCAGCATGGGTCCTTTTGGCTCCGCCTCAGGCTGCAATGAATCCAGCACCTCATCGTCACCCCGCATGGCCGCAGCCTGATCAATGTGCGACGCCTCAATACGTGCCGCACCGTCCAATGCCGCCAGGAACGCGGCGGCATCAGCCAGCATGATCACCACGCGCGGGACACCGCCGGACCGCTCGGCGAGGCGCTGGATGGCCTGATCACCAAAAGGCATCGCCTGCCGCCCGGCAACGGTCAATCGTGCGGCTGCGAATGCGCCAACCTCATCTGGAGCCAGGAGCGCCAAGCGCACGACCGTGGCAGGGCGGCCAAAGCCGCTCGAAGGGCCATTTAGCCCGGCGCACACGAGGGAGGCGGCCCCGAGTTGCCCGAGGCGCTTCAACACCGTCTCCGTCATGCGGTCCGCCTCGTCAACTAGGACCACCCGGGGCAGCGTCCGGTTGGGGTTGCCTGCAGCGACGTCGTCCGCCTCGACTGGAATGTCACCCCGGAACTGGAACAAAACATCATATCCGCCGCTTCCAAGCAGGCGGGCAAGCTCCTGCAACAATAGGCTCTTGCCTGTGCCTGGAGGGCCGAGCACTAAGACCAGGCCGTCGCCGGCGCGCACGGCCGCTAGGGCCTGATCACGCGCTCTGAGCCAGGCGCGATGCATTATAGGCAGGTCGCTTCCACTTGGCCTGGCACCAACTTCAGGCGGACTGTCGGGGTATTGCAGCAAGGACATGCGGCCCTTCACGACACCGGGTAGGCAACGGGCACCCACGCATTGAGAATGGAAATTTGGGGTGTCATGGTCACTCAAGAAGCGCTGACAAAGATAGCGCGGACACAATTGCGAGATGTTTGCTACCCCTGTGCTTGTGAACAGGCATCGACCTCTTCCACAGGCGGACACAATGCACAAACATTGCTACGTGAAGTGGCAGACAGGTAGGCTCCGCGTCGGCGCCGACCGGGACCCAACCTGTGCGATGCTTTTTTGGATCTAATCAATGCGGTAGACCCATACTGCTGGTGTCCCAGTTGGGCGCTTGTTCACAGCTAAGACGACAGTATGGGAAATAAAGGCCAGCCCAAAGTTCATGGACGAAGCTTTCTTGCCCCAACCTTCTCCCGAAGGAAAACAACGAGGGGGCAGATTGGGTCCTCTAGGTCAGCGGCACCGTCATCCGCGCAATTACCGCCCGCGTGTCAGGCCGCACGCCGCGCCACCAAGCGAACGCCTCGGCCGCCTGCTCCACCAACATTCCAACCCCGTCCACCAACTGCGTCACGCCAGCGTCCCGAGCGAGGCGCAAGAAAGGAGTTAGGCCCTTGCCATAAACCATCTCGTAAGCCAGGCACCCCGGCCCGAACACCTTAGCGTTGATGTCCGGCAACTCGCCGTGCAAGCTGGCGGAGGTGGCATTGACAACCACGTCGAAGCTGTCGTGCAGCTGGCTCAGTCCGTCGAGGCCGGTTGCAGTTACAGCACCGTAAGAAGCAAAGTGTTCGGCCAACTCAGAGGCCTTCTCCGCCTTGCGGTTGACGACCATAAGCTCTGCCGGGCGCTGTTCCAGGAAGGGCAACAGGGTACCGCGGGCTGCACCGCCCGCGCCCAACAGCAGCACGCGGCGACCCCGTAAAGCGCAGCCAAGGTTCTCCACGATGTCCCGCGTTAAGCCGACGCCGTCAAAGTTGTCGGCCACCGCCACTCCGTCGTCGAACGACATGGCATTAGCGGCCCCGGCCAGTTCCGCCCGTTCCAGCCGCTGGTCCGCGTAGGCGACAGCGTCCAGCTTGAAAGGCGTGGTGACGTTTAGCCCCCGCCCGCCGCGGGCACGGAAGGCGTCCACCGCTGCGGCGAACTCGCCCACTGGGGCCAGCAGCGCCTCATAGGTGATGTCCTGCCCCGTGATCTCTGCAAAGCTTATGTGGATGTCCGGGGACTTGGTGTGTCCGATGGGATTGCCGATAACGGCGTAACGGTCAGTCATCGCGCCACGTTTTTCGGTTGGTAATGCTTGGTCTGTGCCGGAAAGGCCATGCTATTGTTGGGTGCGCGGCGCTGCCCGGCATGGTCGTGGAGCGTGATCATACCGCTGTGTAGCGCTATGCCCGTGTGCTGTCTTTATGCCGTGACTCTGTATATGGCGCATTTCGCACCAACAAGCCGAAAAAATTCGAGCGTGCCGGCCGTCCAGCGAAGGTGGTAGCCGGCGCGCGCGTCACGCAAGTCCAGGCGGTGGCCAGCGCTCCAGCGCTAACGCTGGTCAGCAGCTTGTCTTGAACGAGGCGAAACTGTGACAGCGACCCAGAACGTCTGGGGGGAGCATTCAAAACCGTAGAGTGTTGATCAGGTCGGGTTGGCCCCAGCACTGTTCACTTTGCGATCCGGATGGCGGCGTTGAAGTCGATGCGCGTGGTCGGCTGTGGCGTGCGAGGGCGCAGCAGGTAGCCGCTCATCTTGCGCTTGACCCCGCGCGGCACTTGCCTGCCTCGGGAGCTCGACACGCGCTCCTCCAGCATTTCGTCCAGCACCTCCTCATGCAGGGCGAACCTGTCCCGAGGGGGAAAATGCCGCAAGCAGCGGCAGCTTGCGGCGTACCACGCGCACGGCGTGCAGGAATGGCATCGATGCTGGACGCGGTGCGAGATCAGCTGCTGGCGTGGCTGGAGGCGCATCCTGCATTGTCGGCAGTGGACGCGCTGGAGCGGCTGCGTGGGCTGCATCCCGACCGGTTTGGTGCCGACCATCTGCAGACGGTGCAGCGGTTCATGAAGGTGCGCCGGGCGACGATGGCCCGCGAAGTGCTGTTGGGGCCGCGGGTGCCCATGAGCGGAGCGTCGCCAGACATCGGACCCGCCCCTGACAGGGTGATCCCAAAAGGCGACACGGAAGTGCCCGGTAGCATTTCGTTTTGAGGCAATACGCCGGATCAGTTTTGCATGTCGCCTGACAGCGAGGCGGGGCCGACCTGCCGCTACAGGTTCGCTGCGCCGTCTACAACGGCATGCTCGGTTCCGGCTCCGGACAGCGCTTCCAAGCCGCCAACGACCCACATCCACCAGCAGCTGTCGCGGCCTGACCCTCAATCTTGCGACAATCCTGCCTAGAATCTAATACGAGCCTCAAGCGATTTCCCTGTGCCGGCATGTGCATGCGCGCAGTGGAAGGAGACGGCAGCGCCCTTCCCTACGCAATCCCATGCCGTCGCGCCCTTTACGAACGGATCGCGCCGCGGGGACGAAAGCCCAACGGCAACTCGTGCAATGCCAATCGTTCCAGGGTGCCCCGCCGCGGTCGGAGGCAGCGCCCGGCAACGACGAAGCCATAAGCGGCAATGCACAAGCTGGCATGATGGTGGAACCCGCGCCAGCCGCGCCCCTCGTAGTGCGCAAGGCCGATTTCCTGCTCCAGCTCGCGCCGGTCACGCTCGATCCGATGCCCGCCGTGGACGTATCGCACCAGTTCTCTAAGCGTGGTGGAAGAGGACAGATTAGAAAGCCAGAACCTTGCCGGATTCGTCCGGTTGTCAGACCGCTCAATCAACAGCCACTCATCTTCGCCTGCGGTAATGGGAGCGGCCGGATGCACCCGCACGGCTGCAAAGTGGCTGGATGGCCCAGTCCGACCGGCCCTGCGCCAGGCACGCGGGAGCAGGGCTGCGGCGCATTCTGCCGCTGAGACCGGCGCCTGTCTGGCAGGGCTTGGCCACACATTGGTCGAGGGCGGGATGCCAAGAACGTAGGACAGGCCAAGGCCGCTCACGTCGAACCGGAAACGGGTGTCGCCGCCACATTCGACGCCGCCAAGCACGACCCCTGGGGGCGTGTCGCCAGCAAGGGCACCGCGAATTTGTCTCAGTGCGATCTCGGTCCTTGCTTCAGCCCCGACTGCGGCAGGCACGCCAGCCTTGAGCCGCCGGGCCGGGTTGTCGGCCCAGTTTGGTGGTAGAAGAAGCCGGAACGCGACTGGCAGGCCTGCCTGCTCGTTGCCGACCCACAAGCAGATTGCAACCTGGCAACTGACCTCGCGACCTGATGCGCCGCAAGGCTGCCGCGCCACCCCCACGGAGTGCGCGCCCTGTTTGGGCAGGCATACCTCGTCCACAACCCAATGCCGGACCGGGTCAGACTGCGTAACGGCCGGCAATACCCGGTCGCGCACCGCGCTGAGCAGCGCCGCGTCGTCCCACTCCGCCTTCGCTACCATGTGATGCAGGGATTGATGCAACGCCTGCACGCGCTGCGGTTGCAGCCGAGCGGCGAGCAGCTCAATGCTTTTGCGTCCGCCTGGCGACAGCAGTCCCGTGCAGTAGGTCCGCATGGCAGCAGCCCGCCCAGGATGACCCAGCGGAGCGCATATCGCATCTAGATAGCAAACAAGGCTGTCTGGCTTCTTCCGAACTGGTGCCTCCTGCGCCGCGCCTGGTCTGACACCAACATCCAGTTACTCTGGCCCGTTTGCCAGCGCCCAGTTGTCGCGAACCGCTTGCGTCGCGGCGATCCGGAGCGAACAGGATGGTGCTTGCCGCTCCTGGTTTGCCGCGTTGCTGCGCTCCCTGCAACGCCGAAAGGTCGGAAACAAGGAAGCTTGCGTGACACAGTAAGGTATACACGCACGAGCGACAACAAAGCTTGAACAACCTTAACGTTCGTCAAATCCGGGTAGCGGCCTCTGGCTTCTGCTCGCGTGTCAACTCGCATCAGGAGACCCGGCCATGCCGTCAATTGTCCCGCAGACCCTGCCCCCGCGCAACCGCCTGCTTGCATCCTTGCCGTCCTGTGACCTCGCCGCATTCCGGTCCTGCTTCGTCCGGGTTCCCCTAGTCTGCGGTCAACTGCTGGCCGACCACGGATTTCCCGTGGATTACGCCTACTTCATCGAGCACGGCGTCGTTTCCATCCTGTCGTCGCCGGAGGCGGACGAAAGCGGCGTCCAAGTCGCCATGATCGGGCGCGAGGGGCTGGTCGGCGACCTTGCGTTGGTAGACATGCGCCACCCCGCCCGCGCCCGGGCCATAGTGCACGTGCCCGGCTCCGCCCTGCGCATCTCAGGCGCGGACCTGCGTCGGGCCATTGAGCGCAGCCCAGCCTTGCGCTCCGCTTGTTCCGAGTTCGTGCAGTCCATGGTGGCACAGGTCATGCAAACCGCCGCCAGCAACGCGCGGCGCAGCCTGGCCGAACGTTGCGCCCGTTGGCTGGTGATGACGCTTGAGCGGGTTGAAGGCAATGAGGTTCGCGTCACGCACGAGGCACTATCCGAGATGCTGGGCATGCGCCGATCCGGCGTCACACTTGCCGCCGGAATACTGCAGGACGCCGGGCTGATTCGGACCGGCCGCGGCCGGATCACGGTGCTGGAAGTGGCACAGTTGCGGGCGGTATCCCAGGGGAACCTGCCAGTGTCCAGCATGCGGCCGGATGCAGGCCTGTATGGGGCGCATGTGCCGGTGGCGGAAACGGGGTTCGAAGCGTGTTCCTAGCCGGAGCCGACAGGTGCAGGGCGGCCGGCCGCACTTGAAAATTCGCTTTAGAAACGATGTCTCGCCGTTTGCTAAGGCCAACCCAGACGAACCGACGCAATCAAGTCAGGAGTCGAAGATGTTCCAATCGCTGCAACCGCAGCCTCCTGACCCACTGCTCGCTTTGATCGGCCTGTTCCGCGCCGACACTCGCGCCGGCAAGATGGACCTCGGCGTCGGCACCTACCGCGATGAAGCCGGCGTGACCCCTGTCATGAAGGCCGTGAAGGCGGCGGAGCGTTTCTTGCTCGAGTCCCAGCGTACCAAGGGCTATCTCGGCCCGGAGGGCGATGATCAGTTCGTTGAGGCGCTGGTTCCTGTCGTGTTCGGCAAGTCCGACCCTTATGCCGGGCGGCTTACGGCTGTGCAAACGCCGGGGGGGGGCGGGGCGCTGCGGCTTGGCGCCGATCTGATCGCGGCGGCGCGGCCCGATGCAACGGTGTGGCTGGGCACGCCCACCTGGCCCAACCACCGCCCGGTGTTCGCTGCGGCCGGACTCCGCGTAGCGGAGTATTGCCAGTTCGATCGGGACGGACAGCGCTTCTGTTTCGA
This sequence comes from uncultured Acetobacteraceae bacterium, assembly GCA_964242295.1. Classification (GTDB taxonomy): domain Bacteria; phylum Pseudomonadota; class Alphaproteobacteria; order Acetobacterales; family Acetobacteraceae; genus DASWOJ01. The sequence continues at coordinate 11,527 of CAXTDP010000040.1, forward strand.
TGACACGCTGGCAGCGCTATCGCGGGCCGCTGCGGGCGATGTCGTACTGCTGCAGGGCTGCTGCCATAACCCGACCGGTGCCGACCCAAGCTCTGCCGAATGGGACCGGCTCGCGGCGCTGATGGCTGGACGCGGCCTGGTGCCGTTCGTGGACCTTGCCTACCAGGGCCTGGGCAGCGACCTGGACACGGATGTGAAAGGCGCCCGCCGCGTGCTGGCCGAGGTAAGGGAGGCGTTGCTAGCCTACTCCTGCGACAAAAACTTCGGCCTGTACCGTGAACGCACGGGCGCACTCTTTGTCCTGGGTCGGGACGCGGACGCCGCGAGCACCGTACGCGACAACCTGCTCAGCCTGGCGCGGGTGAATTGGTCCATGCCTCCCGACCATGGCGCCGCCGTGGTGCGCATCATTCTGGGGTCGGACGAACTGGCGCCCGTTTGGCGGGCGGAGCTGGCCGCCATGCGGCGGCGCATCGCGGCGGTGCGGGAGGCGCTGGCGGCTGCGGACCCGAGCCTCGCATTCCTGGCACGGCAGTGCGGCATGTTCTCCCTGTTGCCCATGATGCCGGCCTCGGTCGCCAAGCTGCGCCGTGACCACGCAATTTATGTGGCCAACAGCGGCCGCATCAACATCGCTGGGCTGCGAACTGCCGACGCCTGCGTGTTCGTTGCCGCCCTGGCCGACTCCGGTGTTCTGCCGGATTGCGACGTGCCCCATAGCTCTCCGGCCCAGAGTCGGCTTGCCCGTGCGGCGCGCACTGAACCCGAAATGACCCAATAAGGAGTTCTACCCTTGAACGAGATCCGGCCCAACAGCTTGCGCAGCGGACCTGACGGACGCGGTCGCTTCGGTGATTTCGGCGGGCGTTTCGTCGCCGAAACCCTGATGCCAAATATCCTGGAAGTGGAGGAAGCCTACAACGAGGCCCGCCGCGACCCTTCCTTTGACGCGGAATGGCGTCGCCTGTTGCGCGACTACGTCGGCCGCCCCAGTCCGCTCTGGTATGCCGAGCGCCTGACGCAGCATCTCGGCGGCGCACGCATCTACTTCAAGCGCGAGGAGCTGAACCACACCGGAGCGCACAAAATCAACGCGGTGCTTGGCCAAATCCTCTTGGCCCGGCGCATGGGCAAGACTCACATCATTGCCGAAACCGGTGCCGGGCAGCATGGCGTCGCCAGCGCCACCGCCTGCGCCCTGTTTGACTTGCCGTGCACGGTGTTCATGGGTGCCACCGATGTGGAACGGCAGCAGCCCAACGTATTCCGCATGAAGCTTTTGGGCGCGGAAGTAAATGCCGTGACCTCTGGCGCTGCGACCCTGAAGGACGCAATGAACGAGGCCCTGCGTTATTGGGTGGCGCACGTGGACGACACATACTACTGCATCGGCACCGTGGCTGGTCCCCATCCGTATCCTGCGATGGTGCGTGATTTCCAGAGTGTGATCGGTGATGAAACGCGCGAGCAGATGCTGGCCGTCGAGGGCCGGCTACCAGACGCCGTGGTCTGCGCCGTAGGCGGCGGCTCTTCCGCCATGGGCATCTTCCATCCCTTCCTGGACGACCCGGAGGTGGAGCTGTACGGCGTTGAGGCTGCAGGGCGCGGCCTGGACAGCGGCGCGCACGCGGCGGCGATCAACGGCGGGCGACCGGGGGTGCTGCATGGCAACAAGACCTACTTGCTGCAGGACCGCGGCGGCCAAATTACCGAGGCGCACTCCATCTCCGCCGGCCTAGACTACCCCGGCATCGGCCCCGAACACTCATGGCTGCACGAGATCGGCCGAGTCAAGTACGTCGCGGCCACGGACACGGAGGCGCTGGATTGGTTCAGCAGGTGCTCCAAGCTGGAGGGCATCATCCCCGCGCTGGAAACAGCCCACGGCCTTGCCTACGTCGCCAAACTGGCGCCGGCCATGCGGAAAGACCAGACCATTGTGCTGAACCTGTCGGGCCGCGGCGACAAAGACGTCAATACTGTGGCACAACATATGGGGCAGACGTTGTGACGCGGCACGGTGCCGGTCGGATTGCAGCCTGTTTTGCCAAGCTGCAGACCGAAGGGCGGGGCGCGCTGATCCCGTTCCTGGAGGCTTATGACCCGGATTTGGAAACTTCCAGAGCCATCCTGCACGGGATGCCTGCGGCGGGAGCCGACCTGATCGAGATCGGCGTGCCTTTCACCGACCCGTCGGCGGACGGCCCGGTCATCCAGCAAGCAGGGCAGCGGGCGCTGAAAGCTGGCGGCTCACTGGAAGGAACCCTGGGCATGGTACGCGGGTTTCGAGATGGCGACGACAGCACGCCGGTGGTGCTGATGGGCTACTTGAACCCTATCCTGTCCTACGGCGCCGGGCAGTTTTGCCAAGATGCGGCGAGGGCTGGCGTGGACGGCTTGATCGTCGTGGACATGCCGCCGGAGGAAGCGGATGAGTTGCTCCCATACATTGACGGAACCGGACTGGACCTAGTCCGGCTGGTGTCGCCTACCACCCGCGACGCTCGGCTGCCGCTGGTGCTCGGGCAAGCATCAGGGTTTGTATACTATGTGGCAATTGCTGGCATCACCGGCACGGGTTCGGCGACGGCTGAGGACCTTGCGGCGGCCATTCCGCGCGTCCGCGCCCATACGGAGCTGCCCATTGCCATCGGCTTCGGCGTTCGCACCCCGGAGCAGGCGGCGCAAGCCGTGCAGGTGGCGGACGCGGCAGTGGTGGCCAGCGCGTTAATCACCACGCTTGCATCCTCGCTAGACGGAGAAGGACGGGCTGGACAGGACACGGTGGGTCGCGTTTTAGGCCATGTGCGTGGTCTGGCCCGGGCGACAAGGGAGGCACGGACGACCATTCCGGTCTTGAAGCGTAGGCCGGAATAATACCAATCGCCGAAAGTCTTGACCTGTGCCCCGCTGCTCGCGTTCTGCAAGGCGCCGTGTGCTGACAGGTCAGAACTTTCGGCAGTTGGTATAAGGCTCCATTTCCCGAGTCGATGCTCGTGGGCCTTGGACCAGTCATCTTTTATAAAAAATATGTTGCAAGTCGTCACTAGCCTTTTTGAGGTGGCAATCCAGTGCTCGTCGGGACAGTGCCTCCCGACTCTGGATTACAGCGACGTTAGGTTCTTGCAACGACGCTGGACAGTCAGAGCGATAAAGCTCAGGCATTATCGATTCATCTATGTGAGCGATGCTACCCTTTCCTGGGCCAGCTCATGAACCCGCGGCAACATGATATCCATAAGCGCACCTGAGTTCTGCCCCCGGTGCCGCAGCAGGTGATCGGCCAGCACGCAGGCCACCATCGCCTCGCCGACCGGCACCGCACGTATGCCGACGCATGGATCATGCCGCCCACGGGTCACAACGTCCACGTCCCGCCCGGCCCGGTCCACTGACTGCCGCGCCACCAGGATCGAACTCGTCGGCTTCACCGCAAACCGCGCCACCACCGGCTGACCCGTGCTGATGCCGCCCAGCACGCCGCCGGCATGGTTGGAGCCGAACGCAATCGCCCCATCCCCCATCCGCATCTCGTCCGCGTTGCCCTCCCCGCGCAGGGCGGCAGCCGCAAACCCGTCGCCGATCTCCACACCCTTCACCGCATTGATCCCCATTAGCGCCGCCGCAATCTCGGCATCCAGCTTTGCATAGATGGGTGCGCCCAAGCCCGGCGGCACGCCCTCCGCCACAATTTCGACAACAGCGCCAACACTCGACCCGGCCTTGCGTATCTCCGCCAGCTCCAGCTCCCACGCCGCCGCTGTCACCGGGTCCGGGCAGAACAGCGGGTTCCGTTCCACCGCATCCCAATCCCAACGCGCCCGGTCCACCCCATGCGAGCCCATCTGCACCATCGCTCCGCGCACCCGCACGCCGGCCCCCAGCACGATGCGCGCCACCGCACCGGCCGCCACCCGCATCGCTGTCTCCCGCGCCGAGCTGCGCCCGCCGCCCCGGTGGTCGCGGATGCCATATTTCATCTCATACGACACATCGGCGTGCCCGGGCCGGAACTGCTCCGCGATCGCGCCATAGTCGCGGCTGCGCTGGTCCACGTTCTGGATTTCAAGCGCGATGGGCGTGCCGGTGGTCAGTCCGTCCATCGTGCCAGAAAGTATCCGGACCTGGTCTGGTTCCTGACGCTGGGTGGTGAACTTGGACTGCCCGGGCCGCCGGCGGTCCAGCCAGGGCTGGATATCGGCCTCGGTCAGCGGCAGGCGCGGCGGGCAGCCATCCACGACGCAGCCGATGGCCGGCCCATGGCTTTCGCCCCAGGTGGTGACGCGGAACAGGTGGCCGAAGCTGTTGTGGCTCACCGCATTAATGGTCGGAGGCGACGTTGATGTCGGGGGCTGCCGGGTTCTTCATGCCGACGATGTGGTAGCCGCTGTCCACGTGATGCACCTCCCCCGTCACCCCGGACGACAGCGGGCTGAGCAGATACATCGCCGCCCCGCCCACCTGCTCCAAGGTCACGTTGCGCTCCAGCGGCGAGTTGTACTGGTTCCAGCGCAGGATGTAGCGAAAGTCGCCGATGCCGCTTGCCGCCAGGGTCTTCATCGGTCCGGCGGACAGCGCATTCACCCGGATGCCCTGGCCGCCCAGGTCCGCCGCAAGGTAACGTACTGAGGACTCCAGCGCCGCCTTGGCCACCCCCATCACATTGTAGTGCGGCATGACCCGCTCGGCCCCTAGATAGGACATTGTCAGCAGTGACCCGCCGTTGCGCATCATCGGCACTGCCCGTTGCGCGACCGCGGTGAACGAGAAGCAGGAGATGTCCAGCGCCTGCAGGAATGCCGCGCGCGGGGTGTCCATGTACTTGCCGCGCAGGTAGGCCTTGTCTGCCCAGCCGATGGCGTGGACGACGAAGTCCAGCCCATCCCAACTTTGGCCGATCGTTGCGAACGCCGCGTCTATGCTGGCGTCGTCCGACACGTCGCAGGGCGCGACGATGCTGCTGCCGACCCCGGCCGCCAGCGGGCGCACCCGACGCTCCAGCGCGTCGCCCTGGTAGGTGAAGGCCAGCTCGGCGCCCTGGGCGGCGCAGGCCGACGCGATGCCCCACGCGATGCTGCGGTCGTTGGCGACGCCCATGATGACGCCGCGCAGGCCCTTCATCAGCGTGCCGGTTGCCGGATGGACGCTCTGGGTCTGGGTCGGGGCGCCGTCCGGCATGTTGGGTCCACCTGGTGCGTGATGCGGGTGGGGCGTGGTGGCACAAGCCGGGGCAGGGGGGAAGGGGGG
>CAXTDP010000041.1:0-7590 GCA_964242295.1 uncultured Acetobacteraceae bacterium
AGGTCAGCGCCAGGCCAATTACGGCCTGTCGAAGTGCAACGGTCGGACGCTTACGTCATGGCCGACGTCGTGGGCGACGAGCGGACGAAGCTGGTTTGCAAACTAAAGTACTTCGCCGAACTCCCGGAGCCAGGGGCGAAGTAGGAGTTAGGAGGACGTCGCCGGTGGATTGCCGAAAGCATTCTGGAAACGGTATGGTATCGTGAACAGAACGAGTCGCAGAGCCTTGACCTTCGACTGGATCGTTGCCCCGTCTCCGAACACCCGCCGCGGCTTCCTGTTGGCTCTGCTCCTCCTGCATTCGGCCTGTACGTCGTCGCCCTTCTCGGCCCCTGGACGGCTGTCGGACGGGGGGCGGCTGCTGATGGACGGGCTGGCCGCGCGCATGACGGCCGACGCGGCCGCGCAGAGCCGGGCCAATGCGGTTCCGCTGCTCTACGAGTTCGCGATCCGCGCCGGCGAGCCGCTGAACCCGGCCGAGACGGAGCTGGCGGCGCAGCAGGCGGCGCTGTCCGGCGTGATCCGCTGGGGCCGGGTCACCGAGGCCGGTGAAAGCTACATCGACGAGCAATGCCAGGACTTCGTCGCGGCCCTTGACCGGCTGGAACGTTCCAAGCGCGCCACCTTGTCCGGGCTGAACGTGCTGGGAAGCGCCACGGTCGGCATCATGGGACTGGCCCAGGCCGCCCAGAAATCCATCGGCATCGTCGGCGTCGCGTTCGGCCTGGCCAGCAGCCTGTTCGAGATCTCGGTGTCCACCGTGCTATACGAGCTGCCGGCCACCTCCGTGTCCAGCGTGGTGCAGGCGCAGCGGGACGTGCTCCGCATACACGAGGCGGCGGTGCTGGCGAACATCGACACCCAGGATCGGGCCATGGCCCGCCTCAACGCGTATGTCAGCTACTGCTCCCCGGTCACGATCGAGGCCAACATCGGCAAGCTGCTGGCCAGCGCGCGGCAGGCCAACGGCCGCGACATCGAGGCCGGGACGCAGGCCACGGTGACGCAGACCCCGGTGGCGACCCCGCCTGCGCTAGGATCCCCGCCCGCAGCTTCCGCCGTCCCGGCGCCGGACGTCGGTGCTGGCGACGCCCGGGCTGCGCGAGCCTTGTTCGACTGGGCGAACACGCCAGGCCTGACGGATGCGCAGTTCCTGGACCGGCAGCGGCGGATCGAGCAGGAGGCCCATGGCGAGGGATTTCCCGACGCCACCGTGGCGCAGCTGCTTAACCCCGGCCACCAGACCACGGCCCAGCGGGCGCTGGCGGCGAGCGTCGCCCGCAAGTTCGGGCTTTCGCCATGAGCTGCAGCTGCAGAGCGCGGGAGAGGCTCCGATGATCAACGGCGACCAGGTGGTTGACGCCGACGAGGTGGCCGGGTTCTGCCGTAGCCTGAACGCGCAGGCGGCGATCGACGGCGTGGCGGTCGACGTCTTCCGGTCGGACAACCGGGACGGCACGTTCGACGTGTCCTGGCGCGTGCGGGCGCCGGAGCCGCACGTGCTGCTTGCCCAGGCCCTGGCGGCGCTGGCGGCGCTGCAGCGGCAGACAACCAACGCCGTCGATCGCCAAGTGCTGCAGGACCAAGTCGACCAGCTCGGCCGGCTGCTGGGCATGGCGCCCGCCACGCTGGACCAGGGTGCGGCCAACGACCTCAACGACGTGTCGGACGGGCTTGCCCGGGGCTACCAGGACACGGCGGCTGCGGACCCGCATTCCCCGGCGGCCTCCGGGGTCGTGGCCGCCATGCAGAGGATCGGCAACGCGCTGGGCACCGCGGCGCACGACGCGCAGGGCGGTATCGCCGAACCTGCCGCGCCGGCCGCTCCGATCCCGGGCCTGCTGCGGCCTAACGGCGAAGCCCTGTTCGCGACGTGCATCATCCGCCCGGAGCGCGTCGCCGACGCGAACCGTGCCGCCGGCCGGGTGGTGGCCAACGCGGCCCGCTACCAGGACGTGTCCCGCATGCTGGGCGGTACGGTGCCTTGGTTCCTGATCGGCATCATCCATTCGCTCGAAGCCAATTTCAGCTTCACCACCCACCTGCACAACGGCGACCCGCTGACCGCCCGTACGCAGAACGTGCCGTCCGGCCGCCCGGCGACGGGAACGCCCCCGTTCCGCTGGGAGGACAGCGCCTGCGACGCGCTGCGCCTGAAGAAGCTGGACCAGGCTCCCGCCTGGCCGCTGGCCGTGCTGCTAGACCGGCTGGAGCGCTACAACGGCACCGGCTACGTTTCGGCGCGCATCAATTCCCCCTACCTGTGGAGCTTCTCGCAGCACTGGACGGTGGGCAAGTATGTCCGGGACCACGTGTTCGACCCCCAGGCCACATCGGGCCAATGTGGCGGGGCGGTGATCCTGAAGGCGCTGGTTGGGCGCGGCGCCGTCGCCCTGCCCGGGCCAGGGGCGGCGAGTACGGCACTGGACGGGGATGCCGCCCTAGGGCACCGCCTGCCGGTTGCTCCGACCGGTGCGGACCTCGTGCCCTCCGCTCGTGCGGAACTCGACTTTCCCGGCATCCTGCGCCAAGGCACGGCTGATGCTGCAGGCACGAAGCGCGTGCAGGAATGGTGCGTGTTCGCGGGATCGCCGACCAAGATCGATGGCGGGTTCGGCGACGGCACGGCGACGGCGGTCGCGACGTTCCAGGCCAAGGACGGCATCGACCCCGCAGACGGCGTGCTGGATCAACGTACCTGGTCGGCGCTCATCCGGCCCATGCTGCGCGCGCTCGCCCCGCTTGCGACCGTACCCGCAAGTCTCGGGGAGGCCGTGGTCGCGGTAGCGCGACAACATGCGGCCCAAGGCCCATGCGAACTAGGGGGTGACAACAGGGGCTCGTGGGTGAGGCTGTACATGGACGGGGTGGACGGCGTCACACAGGAGTGGTGCGCGGGATTCTCGTGCTTCGTGGTCGCCCAGGCAGCCCAGGCACTGGGCGTGCCGCCGCCGTTCGCACGCCAGGTCGCGGTGGGGGCGCTGATCGCTGACGCCCGCGCGTCCGGCCGGCTGGTGCCGGCCAGCAGCGTTCTCACGCCTACAGCCCGTCTGGCCCGCCTGCAGCCCGGCTGCCTATTCGCGATCAAGCAGCCCAATCTGTCGCACACGGGCATCGTGGTCGAGGTGCGAGGCGACGGCCTGACCACTGTGGAGGGCAACACCAGCGGCAAGGCTGCCGTGGACGGTCGCGGCTTCCAGGTCATCGTCGCGGCGCGGAACTACGATAACAAGGATTTCATCCTGCTTGCGTGAAGTAGGTGCCGAATTCTACTTTCTTTCCGCGGCATCTACGGCGGGTTCTGCGCTATTCTCCGCCTGTGATTCGGCGTGCAACTTCGACCCCAACACTTTCTGCGGACGTCATTGTTCAAAGACGCTATTTTGCTTCCTGACCGGGGTCAACATTGGACGCCGAGATTGGCCCCCTTGAAAGCAGGGATTGCCCTTGTTTATCAACGCATAACCCTCCGACAGAGGTGGGGTCAAAGTTGCACGCCGAATCACAGATAATCCCAGGGAGCGTGAGCCGGATTAGGCCGATAAGTGCGAGCCAACCCGCGGATGAGTGCAAGCCGCTACACGTAGCGCAAGCAGAGATCGTAGCCGTCGTGGCTGGGCTATCAGCGATAGCCGTTATGGCAGCCGTTGCTCGCCCGATGACGCATGCACGTACATTGCCCATCTTGTCCTGTTTCTCACGCAAGCGGGACAAGCTTATCAATCCGTCCGGAATTTCGGTATTGCCTCAATTTGATATCAGGTCATACGCGGCTTTGAAGGTTTGAGCGATGTGGGTCCGGCAGCGCTCGTGATTATATGCTTGCCCTCCGGTGTGGAATGTAACGAATGCCGAAGCGGTTGCCGGCAACCGCAAGTGAGGTTTAGCAATCTCAGCCTTCCGGCCGCAAAATACTACCGCCTTTACGAGGGGGAGCCTATCAAGGAAAGCCTGCGTCTCGGGAAGTGCTAAGAGTATCTGTCTTGAAGAGGCGTTCCGGTTCTGATCCGTGGTACTCACACTGTATGGAACCACGTTCCAAATGACGACATCCGATCGGTTGAATCCCGCCACTCTTAAGGCTTGGCGCATATTCGCCGCCGAGGGGTCAGGATTGTCTTGCGATATGTATCGCGTTCCAACAGCGTGGGGGCCTGGTGATTCGAGAAGAAACAGAGCGCGGGCGTTCACGCCCCCATCGTTTGGATCAATGTTTGGCGTGGCGAAGCCACGGGCATTAAGCGAACGCACAAGGTCCATTAATGAGACAATGTGAGGTTCAGCCAAGAGCTGATCGCGGTAGTCCACAATTAGGCCGCCTTCGCCGCTTGCTGTTTATACCACCCCCGCTTTTTCGCCAGCTCGGCCTGGGCATCGAGCAGCGCCACGATGTCCTCCATGCTCCAAAGCCTCATGCTCAAGCCAGCCGTCCATCATTGGCGCTTAGAAGCGGGCGAACGGCATCCCGTAATTTTCAAATTGAGACATTACTAGAATTCCGGGACCATCTCAGTCACCCGACCGCCACTAAACCGAGCCCATAAGCACGCCGTCGTCCAACGCCACGAAGAAGTGCGGAGGCAAGGAGTACGGGATCATCTACGCGCAAAGTGCCCGTGAGCCGGACGGCTATGACGGAGAAGGAGCCAGGTTTGGCAGAGGTCGTGACTTCTGCTGCAAGCTGGACTCCCACTTTGTCAGGCAGTGCGCCAGGAAGTTGCGTTGAGAGCCAGGTCGCGTATGCAACTGGACGTTCCAACTCAGGCTGGTGTGCTTGCATATGACGGGCAATGTCCACCTCGCGCATTCGAGGTGAGCGACGGTTGCCACGTGGGGGCTTGCCGGGATCGACGATGCGTATGCAGGGCCAGAACTCCGCCGAGAAAGGCACATGTAGCCCGCTTCGCTTTTCCAGTCTTGCGAGGAGCGGCGCTGCCTCGGCTCTACCCCATTGAATGGGGTCAGCTGGCCATGAGGACGGCAGTGGGATTGCACGCAGGGCATCAAGGTCGTGCGTCGTATAGCCGAGCAGGGCGGGGCCACCAGACACAAGGCTGAACACGCTGAAAGCGCCCTGCCACCGAGGCCTTACCGCCTCCTTTGGTGCGAACGCGTCGGCGAACCGTACGTCCCCAACTTCATGGGCGAGTTCCAGCGGACCCATAGGCTGCCCGCGCCGGGTGGCCAGGCGCTGCACCTCCAAAACCATATCAGCCGCAAGCGGCAAACGGACCAATTGCGTCCGCGCCAAGACCTCGGCGGGTGGCGCTTCGGCTAGTTCACGCATCAGCGCGGCCCGGGATCGCTATCGTGCCACGCAGTAGCGTGCTGGCGTCGGTGTGCAAGCCCTGAACCCAATCCCGGCGATCCACGATTGAGGTCGGGAAGCCGCCCTTGATCTTCAATGACGCCGCTGCGTCCCCGCCTGCTTCCGGCAAGCCTTCCCACCACAGGATCGCCGGGCCATCGCCATCCTTGAACCCGTCTTGCTCGCCATCCAACGTCGCCAGGGTGCGCAGGAGTGCCTCTGGGCCGCTGGTTGCTTCGACTAACGGCTGCTGCAGCCATATCGGTGCGGATGGCGGACAGCTCTTTCGGCCGATCCAGAGCGCACGCGCCGGTTGCCGAAGCGCATCTGCCAAGCCTTCGGGCGCCTCCGGCCACATGCCGCTTGGAGAGAGGGCGACCAGCGCGCGCAAGCCGGTCAGGTAGTGCTTCGACCGTTGGCGGGAGGCTTTATGCAGAAGCTCCCGCATGTTTTTCGCCTCCTTCTGGTCTCCAAAACCGTAGGCTAGCGGGTGGTCGCTGATCCGTCCGCCCGCGAGCAGCCGCTCCGTCACATCTCCGGGCTGGAGCGGCTCCTTCGGTTTCAGGTGGGCGCGCTCCAAGCTAGCCGACGGGACGCGGTTGTTCTGAACGTCCATCCAACGACCCGGTGACGACAGAACGACCGTCGAGAACAGAGTGGCGGCTTGTAGTCGGTTGAGGCGTTCCATGTCAGCCCGGCACGTGCGATCCAATCCCAAGGCATTCCCGATAAGGCCCAGCACCATCGACCGGGTCGGCGCATCGGTAGTCGGGCGTGCTTCCTCCCCTGCCACTGTGCCGGCAGATGCGAACGGCGCCACGAGCCGCAGGACGAGGTGGACCGGCACGGGTCAGGCTCCTGCTGGCCTGACCTGCCCCTGCACCCAATCGGCTAGGTCTTCGGCCGTTGCAACCTGTTTCGGTTTCCAGTGGTCCGGCTTTTTCGCCGCATCGGCCCCAGGTGCCACGAGCAGTTCAGCCCGCGCATCCACGAGGGCATAAGCCCGGTCATATCGCGCGGCAGTGTCTCGGAGCGTTCCAACCGCGTCCCGCAGGATGGAGTTGGTTCCACGCCCATCTACTGGCTCCGTAAACGCGCCCGTGTGGTTCAGGGTGCCGCGCGTACCGGTTTCGGCCAGCACGTAAGCTGGCATCACTCGCGCGTTCGTCTGCGTCCGCATCGCGTGGTCCGTCGTGTAAAGCATCGAGATCACAACTGCCCGGGCAAGCTCGCCTGCTAGCTGCACGTCCTTCTCCGACGCATGGACCCAGGGCTGAAAGCGGATGCGCTCCTGCCATTTGCCCTCCTTTGGCAGCACCGTCGGCGGCATCACGTTTTCGACCAATTGTGCGTGATCAATTGTCACCGACGTCAGATACAGGCCCGAGGCGTAAGAAGCATCCAGCAGGATCGCCGCGCCCGGCCCGTCCTCCAGGTCATCGCGGGCGATCTCAAGCGTCTCGAAGTCAAACGCGCGGTGGACGGTGATGGAATGGCTTACTTGCACGGCGGAAGGAGCGGCCACGCGGTAGTCGTCCTTGGTCACCATGGTGCCAAACAGGGCGCCATCGATCCCGAGCCGTTCGAGCCGGGACAGACCCCACAATGCCGCGAGCTTGTCGTCTCGGGACAGCAGGGCTTCAAGTGCAGGTTCCGCATCGACGTTCCCCTTCTTGACCCCGCGAAGCACTGCGTCCCACTTGTTTGCCGCGGCGAGCCGGGCCGCAAGCACGATCCGAATTTCCTTCATCTCGCGAAGGCCATAGGCTGCGATGGCGCGTTTGACCTCGTCCTCGTCCTCGTCCTCGTTGTCGGCAGGCGCCTCCGCATCGAGTGCGGCAATGACCGGCTCATCCGGCCCATTCCCAGCCGGCAGCTCCGCCTGGTTCGGCTTGCCGCTGCTTTTCGACTTGGCCCTGCTGCCTTCCTCGACAGCGGTTTTGCCCTTCTGCAAGACATTGAACACGGCCTCACCAAGCTTGTTCAAATGTGCCTGGTAATCCACCGCTGGGACGCCAAGTCGGTTCAGCGATGCCCTGACCGCCTGGTCCTCCATCATCGGTTCGGCGATCAGCTTGCTCGCGACATACCTCGTCCGCACGCTCATGTTGAAATGCCCGGCATGGTCCGGTGAGGCTTCAGCCAGCCAGCGCAGGCTGCCAGGCACCATTACGCGGCGCCACAGCGCCTTGCGGTTCGCGCTGCTTTGGACATGGCGGCGGCCCAATTGCCTTTGTAGATGCTCTCGACAGCCCGAACACGTCCATCTGGAGAACCTCGGG
>CAXTDP010000041.1:7600-16758 GCA_964242295.1 uncultured Acetobacteraceae bacterium
CCCCGCCGATGACGGCCGCCTTCTGATCGCCGTTGAGGTCGCGGTTGGGCTTCGAGAGCGGCCAATCAGTCAGCAGGGTCAACGTAGTGGTGCGGCCTGGTACGGGAGGCTTATGGTTCTGCGTCATGATGCGGCCTTGGATGATGTTCCGGTCTTGAGTGCTTGAGCCTTCTCAGCGAAGAATCTCGCCCACTCCGCACGGTTGGAATGCTTCCGACCAGAACCGCATTCCTGCGTGAGCCAGTAGAACTTCGCGCTATCCACTGCGCCTGCATCGGGCTTGGCGGCGAGGAACCGCGCCACGGTGATCAGGCGCCCCGGCATCACGCCCGCATCCGAAGCAAGCAAGCGGCCCATACGCTTTACGTCGAGCTTGGCCGCTGCAAGCGCATTGGCTGGATGCTGGGGACCGTTCCGGCCCAAAATAGCGGTAATCCGCAGCAGCAGCAGGGCCTCGTCCAGGTCGGACCCATAACGGTCATGGAGAAGCCTCGCCAGGCCCGGCAGTAGGAGCACAGTCGTGACGCTGCCCCGCCGCAGGCGGGCCTGCCCGGCGGAGTCAAGGCCCAGGGCATAGCGCACCAAAGGCGCCGGCCATTTGTAAGCGCTCATGCCGTGCGATCCGCCACACCCTGCATAAGACGCAGCAAACCAGACGCTCCCATCAATGTGGCTGGGTCGTCATAGCCCCCAAGCGCATCGAACGCAGCCTGCGCCGCTTGGCGGACGGCAGCATCTACAATGCCGCACCATTCCGCCTCGTTCGCAGTCGTGTCATGCCAGGTCCGCGCGGCAACAGCCCACAGACCCGGGTCAGTCTGAGCCTCGACCTCCAATACCCAGCCTTTGGCGAACGCGCTGGCGCTGGCGACGGCCTGCCTAGATGGTCTGGCGTTCCCGGACTGCCGGCGAGCGAGCCAGGCGGATTTTGCCCCAATACCCAGTTTGGCAGTGACCTTCCTTCGGTGCTCCAGTTCGTTCGCAACCGCCCTTTGCCACCCGCGCCACCGCTCACCTGCCACCTCAGCCGTGCCGCCCTGTTCCGGCAGCGGCACGCGGACATCTAGCCAAAAACTGGTCGTGCTGTTTCCAATCGGCTCGCCCTCAATGACCAGCTCCGCCCCGTCCTGCGCGTCGATCTCGTCTGGTCCGGCATTGGCGTAGTCGGATAGCACTGCCGGGTATGCCGCACCGCTGCCGCCAGCTTTTGGCGACTGCTGGATCAGCGCGAGCAGGTCCGCGCTGCCCGCCGGCTTGCCGAGAGGCCGCTGCATGTACTCAGGCCTGGGGACCAGGCCAGCCTTACGCAAGTCCGCATCGGTCAGTTTGGCCTCGTCACTACCCTTGCCTGCTTTGGCATCCGCAGTGGGTCGGGTGGCAAGGCCGGGCATCCCGCTGTCAGCCCACCAGTTCCGGAGCGCAAGCGCCGCAGCCGGCAGAGCGGGACCTTCCCCACTGCCGATCTTGCAAGGCCTGTTGAACACCGCAACCCCGCGGTCCCCCAATACTCTCACGGGCGCTGGAACATCGATCAGTAGGGGATGCTGTTCCTTGCGCGGAATTGGAACTCCGCCGGGATGGAAAGGGAGCAGCCAGGCAAACACGATGCCACCCTTCAAGTCCAAGCCCTCACGCAGCCGTTTGACCGATGCGAGCAGCACTCCAACCTCGTGCCGCACGCGCCAGGCAGGCCGGCCTGGCACATCCACCGCCACAGCCTGCCCAAGTGGCCGAGACGTCGTCGGCCTCCCTTTCACATAGCCAAGCCGCCCGGCATTCGCCATCAGCTGGAACGCCAGTCCAGCGTCGTCCTGCGGCGCAACCTGGGCCGGCACCGAGAAGCCGAGGTCCGGAAGCAGACGTATCCCTTCGGCAACCTCGAACGGCTCACCGGAGGGACGTGGGCATTGCAGGAACGCCGGTTCGCCATCATCAGGCGCAAAGAGCGCAAAAGCGTAGTCGAAGGTCGGGGCAGTGTCCTTCGTCAGGTGCGGCCAGCGCTCCCTGTGCCGGGCTACGCATGCCTGCAAGCCTTCCTCGACAAAAGCTGGTGTGATGTCTTCTGGACGGATTTCGCGATCCGCGAGAGCGTCCAGTGCCGCCGCGAGCAGGCGCACTTTGGTCTGATGCACGCAAAGGCGGGTGGTCTGTATCAGGCCGATCTCGCCGCCGCATCGGTCGTCGTAACTGTCTGCCAGCCATTCCGGCATCGGGGCGCGCTTTACCGAGCCGCCAAACATGTAGGGGACGTCGAACGACCGCATGAGTTGGACAAGGGCCGCCGTGCTGTGGAAGGTGAGAAAACGCTATAAGCCTTTTAGGGAGCCCGTCAACGTGGCATCGCTGGCATTGGATCTATGGGGCTGGGGCAAGACCAACAGACGCGACGCATCTCACGAGGCGTTCGCCTGGCTGGGCCTTGTGGACCATGGCCTCGACGTCGCGTCTGTGTTCCGGGCGCTGGCTGCCGGGCCATACCGCATCATGGTGCAAGCCCTGTTCGGACGTGCGGACGACGCCCTTCTGGACAGCCTGGCCGCATTCGCCGGGCTGCACGACTTGGCAAAGGCATCCTGGACATTCCAGGGGATGCCAAACGGCCCGACCCCGCTGCCTAGGCGGTCCGCCTTCGATTACGTCCACCACTCGGACGAAGCCTGTGGGTTCCTGTGCAGCACGCACGCAGCCGCGCTGCCCGGCCTTGCGGCCGCGCTCAGTCCGGTGGCCGACTTGGCAGATGCCAACGACAAGGCGCTGTTGCGAGCCGTGTTTTCGCATCATGGCCTGCCACGCAACGGCCTGGACTGGGAATACAAGAAGGACCTGCCCGCGCGCCTGCGCCCGTTGCCCAGCCAGGGCGCGACCCGCGACCCGCTGGTCCTCGTGCGCGACCTGGTGCATGCGCTCCCGCCCCGAAACGGCTCCCACCCCCTAACCGGCCTTGACCTGCGGCAGCGCTACGCCGCTCTGCACGGGCTGATGGGCCTGGTGAACCTGGCGGACTGGATCGGCTCCTCAACCACGTGGTTTCCTCTAACCGACCAACGGCCTGAAAGATTCGATCGCTGGTGGGCTGCTCAGCGCGCCCTAGCCGAGATCGGATGGCCCCTGCTAGGGCTCGCCCACGCCTCCGACGCCGACGCGGTCCGGGAGGTGCTGGCCCTCTATAGCGGAGGGATGGCGCGCTCGCTCCGTCCGGCGCAGGCGCGTGTCGTCGAGGCGGTCACCTCCAGGCCACCACAGCCCGGGGACGTGATGGTGCTTGAGGACGAGACAGGTGGCGGCAAGACGCTTGCCGCCTTTCTGGTCCATGCGCTGCTGGCCCGGCGGGGCCTATGTACGGGCCTGACGTTCTGCCTGCCCACCCGAGCCTCGGCTCGGGCGATCCATAAAGGGGCGGCGCAGGTGTTCGGCGAGCGGGTCGCACCCGTGCTCGCCGTGGGCGGTTACGAAACAAGCATTCCCTTGCCAGGTCTTCCCGACAAAGGGAACGATGGACGACAATCTCTCGGCTGGGCGGCCCGGCGGCCGCACCGCTTCCTTGCCGCGCCAATCGCTGTCGGGACCATTGACCAGGTTCTCCTGGGTGCGCTGACAGTCCGGTTCGCGCATCTCCGGCAAGTGGCTCCTGCCTGCAACTTGATGGTGGTGGACGAGGTCCATGCGTCCGACCCGTACATGTGCGGACTGCTGCGGGAAGTGGTGCAGCGCCGCCGGGCGAGCGGCGGGATCACACTGTTGATGAGTGCAACGCTCGGAAAGGATCTCCGACGCGAGCTGCTGGCCAGGCCGCAGCCGGCTGCGCCCAGGAACAACAACGCCCTGCGCGGCACAGGCCGGGACGCCGCGCGCGAGCCGGCTAGCCCGGATGCCGTCGATGCGCCATACCCAGCGCTGTGGCTCGGACAGGACGAGGCTGTGCCGTTGTCCGACGGGCGGACAGCGCCCAAGGTGGTCGAGGTCGTGCCGTGCGAGGACTGGCACTCCGACGCAGCCGGGCTGGTCGCTGCCCGCGCAGTTGCGGCGGCGCGGCTTGGGGCACGGGTATTGATCATCCGCAACACGGTCGGCCTCGCGCGGGCAACGGCAGCGGCGACCGCGCCCCTCGCTCCGGATCTCATGTTGCACCTTGGCTCGCATCCCGTCTGCCACCATGCCCGGTTCGCGGCCGAGGATCGGCTCCGGTTGGATGCGACATTGATGACTGCGCTTGACCCGGACCCAGGAACGCGCGGGGGCGGCGTAATAGCCGTGACTACGCAGACAGCAGAGCAGAGCCTCGATATCGACGCAGACCTACTCATCACGGACCTTGTGCCCATTGATGTGCTGCTGCAGCGGATCGGCCGGCTGCACCGCAACCGGTCGCTGGAGGCTGCAGCACGGCGATCCCAAGGCTTTGCTGACGCGCGGTGCATCGTTCTAGGGCCGGCCTCGCCAAGGACCATGCTGGATTATGCTGCATCGCCTGGGAGGGGGCCGAACGGGTGGGGGACGGACCGTGCCTATGCGGACACGCTGGTGCTCGCCGCGGCCCGTGCGCTGATCGCAGATGGTGACCAATGGCGCATCCCCGACGACAACCGCCGCCTGGTCGAGGCCGGCACGTCAAAGGCGGCGCGGAACGAGCTTGCCATTAAGTTCGGCGACGCGGGGGAGGAGGCCGCCATGCGTACGTCAGCGCGCGCCATGTTCGAGAACGTTATCAAGAAGCAGGTCAGCTGGTCGTGGCACGATCAGCCCGATGGCGCTCCGCTCTGCCAGTCGGGGCGGTTCGAGACACGGGCTGACAGTCAGGCAGTGACGCGGCTGGGCTTATCGGACAAACGCATCGAGATGACGGCGCCGTTCCGTTCGCCGCTGGGTGACTGGGACATCCCCGCACTGACGGTCCCAGGCTGGCTCGCGCTCCTGGTGGGGCTCGAAGGCGATCTTACGGCGACTGCAAAGGGATCGAGGGATGAAGTGGACCTGCTTGTTGACGGGTGCGACGCACGCTTCCGATACGGCCCGTTCGGCTTGACGGTCCAGCACGGGGGACGCTGGCTTTGAGCCTTTTGCCAGGGCGTCTAGGCCTGGACGGTGCGGAGCTGAGGCACGAGGATCGATCAGCTTTCGTGGCCTTCCGCATGGGCCGGCTTGAAGTGACAGAGGGCTGCCTGCGCTTCGTGTCCGACGGCGGCGATCAGGTGATTCCCTACCAGCGCGTGTCCTGCATCATCTTGGAGCCCGGCACGAGCATCACGCACGATGCGTTGCGCCTCCTGGCCCGGCACGGTGTAGGGCTGGTCGCCACAGGCATGGACGGGGTGAAATGCTATACCGCACCGCCGTTGTTGTCCGACAGCTCGGACCTAGCCCGCCGGCAGGCTCGTGCTTGGGCGGACCCTGAGCTGCGGCTGCATATCGCCCGTAAGCAGTTCGCAATGCGCTTCGGTGAGACGCCGCCGGCCCGTGACCTCGATGCCCTGCGTGGCCTGGAGGGCGCGCGCATCCGTGAGGCCTATCGCCACCATGCACAGGCGAGCGGTATCAAGTGGGACGTGCCGCGCTCGGTCGAGCGCGGGCGGGGGGATGCCAACACAGTGCTCAACTATGCTGCGGATGCCGTGTATGCGGCTGCTGCAACGGCGGTTTATACGACAGCAACCATCCCGCAGCTCGGGTTTCTTCACGAGGACAGCGGGCGCGCGTTCGTGCTGGACGTGGCCGATCTGCACCGAACGTCGGTGACCATCCCATCGGCCTTCAAGGCACTGCGCGGGTGGATGGACCAGGGCGAGACGGAGTCGCTGGAACGAAAGGTCCGGGGGGTGATGATGGAGCAGTTGCGCCGCCGGTCTCTGGTTGCGGCCATGATCGATCAGATCGCGGAAATGCTGGGTTGAAATACGCCCTCGTGTGCTTGTCGGGCAAGCCACGGCGGTTCTCCGGCCTGCTGCACAGCGTTGCAATGGAAGTTGCGCCAGGCACGTTCTTGGCAGCCGACTTCGATCGGGCCGCCTTCGAGCGAATCTGGGCGGTGATGGCGGAGTGGCATCAGGGGTGGCCAGAAGGTTGGGTAGCGGCGGTTATACCTGCCGGGCGACCTCGCTATCCTCCGGAGATCAGGTGTCTTGGCCTACCCCGTAGAACACTTGTGGAACAGGATGGATTGCACCTACTCTGGGTTGAGCGTGGGCTAACTTGACTCGCGTTCGCTTTTGCTCAGTTGACAACCTTATCAGGACTTTGTTGGAAGGGGTGGCCCCGCACGGCGGGGATGAAGCCTACGCCAAGCGCCGGGCTGCGGGCGTTCTAGAGGTGGCCCCGCACGGCGGGGATGAAGCCTTCATGGTCCGGTCGTTCGCCCGCCACACCGCGGTGGCCCCGCACGGCGGGGATGAAGCCCAGGGCCCAAACAAGCTCTCCGTCTTGAAATTGGTGGCCCCGCACGGCGGGGATGAAGCCAACCCAGACGGCCGGGGCGTGGTGCCGTGGAAGGTGGCCCCGCACGGCGGGGATGAAGCCAAAGCCCGGCTCGCCGCGCATAAGCTCAAGATGGTGGCCCCGCACGGCGGGGATGAAGCCGTGGTCCGGCCCAGGAACGGCACAGTGGCGGCGGTGGCCCCGCACGGCGGGGATGAAGCCGTGCTCGGGCGGCGACGGCTAGCGACCCTGCCGGTGGCCCCGCACGGCGGGGATGAAGCCAGAATAACTTGTTCCGTTGATGTTCAGCGTCCGGTGGCCCCGCACGGCGGGGATGAAGCCACCACGATGACGCTCAAGGATCTGTTCTCCGGGGTGGCCCCGCACGGCGGGGATGAAGCTACTCGGCATTGAGACGCGTGGCAGTGGCTGCAGGTGGCCCCGCACGGCGGGGATGAAGCCACCCCGGACAACACTGAGCTGATGAACCAGTGGGTGGCCCCGCACGGCGGGGATGAAGCCACCAGACGGCGCTGATCGGGCACGAAACGGTGGGTGGCCCCGCACGGCGGGGATGAAGCCTGCGCCAGCACGGCCTTGTCCGCCGGCGTCATGGTGGCCCCGCACGGCGGGGATGAAGCCATCGAAAAAGAGATGCTTACGCCGACCGATCAGGTGGCCCCGCACGGCGGGGATGAAGCCGGGCGCCAGCGCGTGGGCTCGGTCGTGGCAAGGGTGGCCCCGCACGGCGGGGATGAAGCCGTTTCCCGTTTCTCTGCCATGAAGTTTGAAAAGGTGGCCCCGCCCGGCGGGGATGAAGCCTGGACCGATGCCGAGACCGGCGAGCTATGCCGGGTGGCCCCGCACGGCGGGGATGAAGCCGGCGGGCTGTTGAACCTGTCGCAGGTCGGCATGGTGGCCCCGCACGGCGGGGATGAAGCCTCGCCGGTAAGCTGCAGCAGGCCCTTGCGGTATTATGTAGCAGCCACACCAAGCGCCCAATTCCACTAACACACTGATTAAATTACAATGATTGCCTTTCACAGACAAGGGCAATGTCATGACCGATTACGTTCTGACCGGCTTGGTGAAGCGCCGCGCCGAGCTGTCCGGAGAGGGCGATGCGCTCCGGACGAAGCTGGCAAGGATCACAACCGACCTGGGCCATCTCGATGCGGTGATCCGGCAGTTTGACCCCGAATACGATATGGCCACGATCCGTCCCAAGCGGCCCCAAGGAACTGAGGTTGCCAAGCGCGGGGAACGTAGCCGAGTGCTGCTAGACGTGCTGCGGAAGGCATCTGAACCGATCACGGCGACTGAGGTCGTGCGGCGCGTTCTAGTGGTCCAGGGTCAGGACCCGGCGGACAAGGCGTTAGTGCGCCAGGTCAGCAAACGGTTTGAGGCGGCGCTTGCTCGGCAGGAGCGCAGTGGGGTTCTCCGGGCAAGGCGGGAGCCGGGGAAGATGGTGTCGTGGGAGTTGGTGCGGTAGATACGAAAAACCCCGCCGCAGCGGGGTTTGTAAGCATAGAAAACTACATTGCTACGGACTCTTCTGGTTCGGTAGCCACGTCAAACTCATGTAGCTTTTGATGCACATCAGGAAACTTCAAAGCTTTACGGGTAGCTTCCACAAGCCGCCGCTGTCCCTCATCTAAAGACTCTGTCTCTAGGATAAGAACGTTCGGATCGTCCACCATCTACGTGCCCCTCTCTTGGCTCCGAGATGCTAGCGGGCCAATGAGCATCAGCGCAACACTCATCAATCCACCAGCCGCGATGCCAACGCATCACCACCGATGCGGTTTACAAGCTCATTACCCACTTGTGCTTTCCGGGCACTGTAGGCGTGGGCACAACCGCATAGCCCAAGGAAGCGAATATATGACATAGAGGTTGATACTTTGCAAGCGCCTTGGGTGGTAAGTTCAGCTCAAATGTTTCCATAAAGAACGTACGGTGGCCAGCACGCTGGATAATTACCATTGAGTAATGCCATAATAAGAGTGCAACCTTCTGCCGGTCGGCACTTGGAACTATCTTCACTACATCGCTAGATTTATATGTAAAATCAACTTTACCTGTAGTGTTATTAACAGTGTACATACAAAAACCAAATTCTGTTCCGGCTTGTGATGGGTATGTATGCACTCCTAAATAGTAAGTGAAAGGTCCTACTGGATCATAACCAATGTTAATAATAGCATCCCACCTGCCATTATTGTTTGTTATCAATGTGTTGCTCTGAGGAGGCTGGGACGCTGTACAAGTAAACGCCACTGCATATTCCTATTCTAAGACAGGATCTGAATATAGATTAAATCTAGGGTGTTGTTAATACCATACTGCCTAATTATCGCTGCCAATATCCTGCCCACACCCGGCTCACCGGATGCGCCAGCGCCGCGCCCGTAGCAGCCCGGTGCTGCGCCCCGTTGGACACCCGGCGGTTGTCCTCACGCCAAGCCATCTCGACGGCGTAGGCAGCCAGATACTTGCCGCTGATATGATGGTGCTGGCCCAGCTCGGCCCGGCGCAGGCGGGAGAAGTAGCTCTCGGCCTGGTTGGTGCAGGCGCCATCCTTGGAGAACGCAACCGAGTGAGAGAGCATGCAAACCTGTGGGGTGATTACGCCGCTGTTGCGGTTACCTTGTCGCCGTTGGCAGGCCTGAAGCCGGGGTGGCGAGAGCGGAACGCGTCCTCGAGCGTGTCGTTCAGCACGGCGGTGCGAACGTCAAGAAAGGGCTGCA
>CAXTDP010000042.1:0-16657 GCA_964242295.1 uncultured Acetobacteraceae bacterium
CCGCTGTCCACCTCGATCAGGGCGCCGATGCCGGCGGGGTGGGCGGCGATGGCGGCTGCGGCGCCGGGATCGTCGGTGATGACGAGCACGTCGGCTCCGGCCCCGCGCAGCGCCGCCACGCGGTCCAGCTTGGCCGGGGTGATGCCGACGGCATACAGGATGTCGGTGATGCCATGGCTGGCGAAGTATTCGGCCTCGGCCAGGGTGGAGACGGTGATGCCGCCGGGCTGGCCGGCCAGGGCCATGCGGGCGACGTCCATGCTTTTGGCGGTCTTCATGTGCGGGCGGAGCGGGACGCCGTGCCGGGCCAGGGCGGCGGCCAGGGCGGCGAGGTTGCGGGCGAGGATGCCGCGGTCGAGGACGAGGCAGGGGGTGGGAAGGTCGGCAAGCCGTGCGGGACGCCGGGGCTGGGCATGTGCTGGGTCGGTCATTCCACCATTGTGCCCGGACTGCCGGCGCCGATCAAAAGATGAGCGGGCCAGCGTCAGGTTTCGTTACGGTTCTTTCAGGGTTTGTTCCTCTTGCTCGGTAAGCCTTTGGAAATGGTCGCTACAATTTGTGGCACAGATCATGCAACTAATTTGATGCAGGAATGATCTTGCGTTAACTCGAACTGAGGTGCTTCATGAAGCCCATCCACATCATTGCGGCGGCCGCCATGCTTTGCTCTGGCGCCTCGGCCGCGTCGGCGGCGACGTTCACAAATGGCGGCTTCGAGACAGGCAACTACTCCGGTTGGGTTCAAGGAGCCGGTTACCGTGGCAGCACATCCAACTCCGATTTGACCACGGCGATGCTGCTTCCCGGCGGCTCGCTGTATGACGCCAGCTACCTGAACCATTCCACCGTGGTGAACTCCTCCTATGTGGACCCCAACCTGGGCGCGGCGCTTGGAAGCACGGTTTACAGCCTGAACTTTTCCGCGCGGGTCGAGGACACGGTGAGCGGCGGCTACGCTTCGGTGATCAGCCAGACGGTGGCCAACTACACCGATCCCGACATCTTCTTCGCCTGGAAGGCCGTGCTGGAGAACGGCGGCCACGTTGCAGACCAGTCCGCCGAGATGCTGATCGAGTTGACCGACAACACGACGAACCAGGTCGTGATCCGCCGCCAGTTCAACGCTGGTGCGTCCGGCGTCGGTGTTGACAGCCGGTTCACCGACAACGGCGCCGGCTTCTTCTACACGCCGCAGTGGCAGATCGAGCAGCTTTCGCTAACGCCCAGCCAGATCGGCGACACCTTCACGTTGTCGGTGCTGGGCGCCGACTGCGAGCCGACGGGCCACACCGGCTATGTTTACCTCGATGGATTCGGCGCCGTGGCCCCGCCGGTCACGGATCCTGTGCCCACGAATCCTGTGCCGGAGCCGGCCAGCCTGCTGGCGCTGGCGACCGGCATGACCGGGCTGGGCCTGTTCCGCCGCAAGCGGGCCTGACCGGCAAGGGGCTGAGACGGTAGTCTCGGCCCCGGCTTCGCCTCAGAACCGCTTCACCCAGGGGCGCACTGCGATCTCGTCGGTCCAGCAGGAGCGCGGCTGCGCCAGCAGGTTCAGCATGGTCTGGGCGATGGCGTCGGGGTCGGGCAGGCTGTCGGGCCTGTCGGCCGGCACCGGACGTCCGGCGGCGCGGATGCCGCCGTCCACGACGACGTGGCCGACGTGGATGCCTTGGGGATGCAGTTTCCGGGCCCTGCTTTGCGCCAGGCCGTGCAGGGCGAACTTGCCCATTGCGAAGGGGGCGGACTGCACAAAGCCCGTTACACCCGCGGAGGTGCCGGTCGGGAAGATCGTATGACCAGCACGTCGGCTCCGGCCTGGTGCAGCGCCGCCATGCGGTCCAGCTTGGCCGGGATGATGCCGTGGTTGGCGAAGTATTCCGCCTCAGCCAGGGTGGAGACGGTGATGCCGCCGGGCTGGCCGGCCAGGGCCATGCTGGCGACGTCCATGCTTTTTGGCGGTCCTTATGTGCGGGCGGAGCGGGACGCCGTGCCGGGCCAAGGCGGATGCCATGGCGGCCAGGTTGCGGGCGAGGATGTTGCGGTCGAGCACCAGGCAGAGCGTTTGCCGGTAGACAAGACAGGTCACTGTTCGAGGTGGCGCGACGGCAGGTCCGGTCATGCCGTCATGCTGCCTGGCCCGGCGGCACGGACCAAAATCACCTAGGGGCCATGTCGGATTCCATTACACTTTTGCGTGATCATCTGGTGACAGCCCATTAACCCCTTGGAAAGGAATGCTGCATTTAGTGGCACGCTTCGTGCAACCTATTCGTTATAGGAACGGTCCTATAACAACTCGATCCGAAGGTGCCTCAATGAACATCACCCACTTGGTTGCGGCGCTGGCCATTCTCGGGGCGGGCGCGTCCACCGCGTCTGCCACGACGTTCACGAATGGCGGCTTCGAGACCGGCGACTATTCCGGCTGGGTTCAGGGCGCCGGCTCCCGCGCCAGCACCTCCAACTCCGCCCTGACCACGGCGATGCTGCTCCCCGGCGGGTCGCTGTATAACGCGAGCCTCGTGAGCCACTCCGCCGTGGTCGACACGTCCTATGTGGACCCAAGGATCGGCGCCTCGCTCGGCAGCACGGTTTACAGCCTGAACTTTTCCGCCCGGGTCGAGGACACGACGAATGGCGGCTACGCTTCGGTGATCAGCCAGACGGTGACCAACTACACCGATTCGAACATTTTCTTCGCCTGGAAGGCCGTGCTGGAGAACGGCGGCCACACCGCGGACCAGTCCGCCGAGATGCTGATCGAGTTGACCGACAACACGACGAACCAGGTGATCATTCGCCGGCAGTTCAACGCGGGTGCGTCCGGCACCGGCATTGACAACCGGTTCACCGACAACGGCGCCGGCTTCTTCTACACGCCGCAGTGGCAGATCGAGCAGCTTTCGCTAACGCCCAGCCAGATCGGCGACACCTTCACGTTGTCGGTGCTGGGCGCCGACTGCGAGCCGACGGGCCACACCGGCTATGTTTACCTTGATGGCTTCGGCGTCGTGGCCCCGCCGGTGGACGGCGACACCGCCGTTCCGGAGCCGGCGAGCCTGATGGCGCTGGCCGCTGGCCTGACCGGGCTGGGCCTGTTCCGCCGCAAGCGGGCCTGACCGGCAAGGGGCCGGGGCGGCAGCCTCGGCCCTGTCTCAGAACCGCTCCACCCAGGGGCGCACCGCGATTTCGTCGGTCCAGCACGAGCGTGGCTGCGCCAGCACGTCCAGCATGGTCTGGGCAATGGCATCGGGGTCGAGCAGGCTGTCGGGCTTGTCGGCCGGCACCGGGCGCCCGGCGGCGCGGATGCCGCCGTCCACAACGACGTGGACGACGTGGATGCCTTGGGGATGCAGTTCGCGGGCCATGCTCTGCGCCAAGCCGCGCAGGGCGAACTTGCCCATCGCGAAGGGGGCGGACTGGGCGAATCCCTTTACGCCCGCGGAGGCGCCGGTCAGGAAGATGGTGCCGCCGCCTGCGGCCAGCATCCCGCGCGTGGCCTGCTGTGACACCAGAAAAGCGCCAAAGGCAGTTATGGCGAGGCTGCGGGCGACTTCCGCCGGGTCCAGGTCCACCAAGGGGCCACGGGTGCGATAGCTGGGATTGTAGAGCACGATGCCCGGCTGGCCCACCGCGGCGAACAGGTCCGCCACTGCGGCGGGGTCGGCGGCGTCGCAGGCGTGCAGGGTGGCGCCGGTTTCATGCGCCAAGTCCGCGAGCTTGTCGGTCCGCCGGGCCGCCAGCGCGACCTGATGGCCGGCGCGCGCCAGCCCGCGGGCAAAGCTGGCCGATAGGCCCGGACCCGCGCCGACCACCAGGGCGGACGTCATGCCGCGAACCGCACTGCGGCCTCCCCTGCCCGGTCGAACACGATCTGCGCCTCGCCGCCGGGTGGCACGGGGTCCTTGCCGGTCCAGCTTCCCGTCGTCACCACCTGCCCGGCACGCAAGCCGCCGGCCCAGTGGGCGCCCTCGTTGGCCAGCCACAGCACCATGCGGACCATGTCGCCGGCGGGGTTGCCAGTACCTCGCTTTATCTCGGCGCCGCCGACGATCAGGCGGACCTGCTCCGTGCCGAGGTCCAGGGCCTGCCAGTCCGGGATGGGAGCGCCGACCACCAGGCCGAAATGCGACAGGCTGTCCGCCAGCGCCGACAGCGGCTCCACGGCGCCGGGGTCCACGTAGCGGCTTTGCAGCACCTCGATGGCGGGGTGGGCCGAAGCGATGGCCGCCAGGATGTCGTCGCGGGTGTAGGGCGCCTCGCGCGGCGGCAGGTCGCGGCCGATCCGCACCGCGATCTCCGCTTCCACCACGCGGTCGGAGCCGGATACCTGGGCGGGGCTGTCTTGGATGCCGCTAGCAGGAAGGGGCGAGCAGTTCACCGGGCCATCCGGACGCGGCGAGCCGACCTTCCAGCCGCCGATGCCGCCCAGCTCGGCCATGACGGCGCGCTGCACGAGGTAGGCTTGCTCCTCGGTTTGCGGGCGCATCACCTCGGGGAGGCTGTGCAGGCGTTGCGTGAGGTCGCGGCGGGCGCTGAGCAGCAGGCGGGCGGCGTCGTGATGTCGGTCCATGGGCTTATAGGGTCTCCAACAGGCGGGACAGCAGCGCGGCACGGGGCGCGAGTTGGCGCCACTGGATGTGTTCGTGGGTGGCGTGGGCTCCGTCGCCGGGGCAGCCCAGGCCGTCCAGGGTCGGCACGCCGAGCGCCGCGGTGAAGTTGCCGTCGGAGCCGCCGCCGCGATGTTGCTTGCCGAGCGGGAAGCCGGCCAGGGCGCGGGCGCGCTCGTATAGTGCGAGGTTGGCGGGGCCTTCCTGCATGGGCGGGCGGTTCATGCCGCCCTCGACCCGGACGGCGCAGCGGGGGTCGAAGGGCTGCAGGGCCAGGAGCGCCGACTCCATGCGGGCGCCGGCCTCGATGGTCGGGACGCGCAGGTCTATCTCGCAGCCGGCGTCGGCGGCGATGACGTTGGGGCGGGAGCCGCCCCAGACCGGGGCGACGTTCAGGGTGATGCCGGCGGAGAGGTCCACCATGGCGTGGATGCGCTCAATCTGCCGGGCCAGCTCGACGACGGCGCTGGCGCCCTCGGTGAACCGGCTGCCGGCGTGGGCGCCGACGCCCGTCACGTGCAGGGCGAAGCGGCCGACGCCCTTGCGGGCGGTGACGCAGGAGCCGTCCTTGGCGGCGGGCTCCATGATGAGCACGCATTCGGCGGCGGCGCCTTCCTGCTCGATCACGGCGCGGCTGGTGGGGCTGCCCACCTCCTCGTCGGGGGTCAGGAGCAGGGTGAGGGGACGCGGGGTATGGACGCCTTGCGCGAGGATGGAGCGGAAGGCGTGGAAGGCGATGAAGCTGCCGGCCTTCATGTCGTAAATGCCGGGGCCGTGCGCGCGGTCGCCGTCCACGTGGTAGGGCATGGCGCCCAGGGTGCCATGTGGCCATACGGTGTCGAGGTGGCCGATCATCAGGACCGGCTTCACGTTGCGCGGCGCTGGCGGCCCCGGCGTGCGCGCGAGAAGGTTGTCGCCGTAGCCGTCGCGGCCGGGGATGCGGGTGATGGACGCGCCGGCCTGGGCCAGCCCGGCCTCGGCGCGGTCCATAAGGACGTTGACCGCGGCGGCGTCGGTGGTGGGGGTTTCCTGCCGCACCCAGCCGGCCAGTTCGGCCAGCATGTCCTCGGAGGTGCCCACTTGGGTTTGCGGCATCCAATGCTCCCCTTGCTGGCTTGACCTTCGCACCGCGTCCATGCCTTGTCCAACGCGGCCAAGCAGGCTTGCGCGGCCTGTCACACGGTTGGCCTGCGGCCGTGCCGGGCCACCTATGTGACAGGCCGGGCAAGCCTGCTTAGCTTTTCATCTGTGCGCGAACCTCCAGAGGTTTGCTTAGGTCAGGGGTTGGCATGGACGGGTATGCGTTCGAGGACTTGCAGGTGGGCCAGACGGCGAGCATGGGCAAGACGATCACCGATGCCGACATCCTGATGTTCGCCGCCGTCAGCCTGGACACCAACCCGGTCCACATGGACGCGGACGCCGCGGCGGCGTCGGTATTCAAGGAGCGGGTGGCGCACGGGATGCTGTCCGCCGGGCTGATCAGCGCGGTGATGGGCACTCGGCTGCCTGGCAACGGCACGGTGTATCTTGAGCAGACGCTACGCTTCCGCCGGCCCGTCCGCATCGGCGACACGGTGACGGCCACGGTGGAGGTCACCGCCCTGGACCCGGCGAAGCGGCAGGCGACGCTGCGCACGGTGTGCAAGGCCCGGGGCAAGGTGGTGATTGACGGCGAGGCGGTCGTGCTGCCGCGCAGCCGCGGTTCCGAGGCGCTGCCGGGCAGCCGCGCCTAGGGCATGGAGGTCGTCCGGACCTGGGAGGGCTTGCCTCCGGCACTGCGCGGCGCAACCGTCGCGCTGGGCAACTTCGACGGCGTTCACCTGGGGCACGCCCATGTGCTGCGCGCCGCGCACGCCGCGCGGCCGGATGCCCCGCTTGCGGTGCTGACCTTCGAGCCGCATCCGCGCGAGCATTTCCGTCCGGACGATCCTCCGTTCCGCCTGACACTGGCGGCGGAGCGGCAGGCGGCGCTGGCGGCTCTGGGAGTGCAGGTGCTGTATGAGCTGCCGTTCGACGCCGGGTTCTCCGGCCTGACGGCCGAGGGGTTCGTGGTGGAGGTGCTGCACCGGGGGATCGGCGCGGCGCACCTGACCTGCGGGCCTGACTTCGCCTTCGGGCACCGGCGGGGCGGCGACGTGGGTTTCCTGGCGGTGCGGGCGGAGGCGCTGGGGATCGGCCTGACCATAGCGCCGCCGCTGCTGGAAGGCGGGACGCCGATCAGCAGCACCCGCATCCGCCGGCTGCTGCAGGACGCCTATCCCGAGCGCGCTGCGCTGGAGCTGGGGCGGGCCTGGGCGGTGCGCGGCACGGTCACGCATGGCGACGCGCGCGGGCGCACCATCGGCTTCCCGACCGCGAACGTGCCGCTGGGCCGGCACCTGGAGCCGGCGCGCGGGGTTTATGCCGTCATTGCGCGCCTGCCGGACGGGACGGAGGTTCCGGGTGTCGCCAACATCGGCCGCCGGCCCACGGTGGCGGAGGGAGCGATCAGCCGGGTGGAGGCGCACTTGTTCGACTGGTCGGGCGACCTGTATGGGCAGGAGGTGGCGGTCGCGCTGCACGGCTTCCTGCGGGCGGAACGCAAGTTCGGCTCGTTCGACGAGCTGCGCGGGCAGATCGTTGCGGATGCGGCCCAGGCGCGGGCGATGCTCGGGGTTTGATGGCAGCCGGCGAAGGGGCGGACCGGACGAGGGCGGCCGCATGTTGGGGTGGACAGCGAAATGCCGGACAGCGAAGCGCCGCCTGCATGGCGCTGCACCCTGTTGCGGCGGGTGGCGCCACGCTTCCCCGCCCTACGTGGCTGCGGGCTGACGGCACGTCGGTGGCGTGTGGGAAACTGAGCGGGGGATCGTCATGGAGGCGATCCGGGCACGGGCGATGCCCGGGGCACGAGCCGGTCCGAGGATCGGACCTATAGCCGTTGGCTCCGGCCTGTCACTGCGAGAAGCGGGGCGGCGCGGCGGTCCAGGGGCCATCAGCATCGGATGCCGATCTGGCGGTCCCTGGATCGCCACGCCGCAGGCGGCTCGCGATGATGGGAACGGGTGGAGCAAGGACTCGGTGGACTACACCACCGACCGCCGCTCTTCCACCACCGTCGTCTCGTCTATGGAGCTGTCGGCGAACAGCATCCGGCCGACCATGCCGGCGATCATCGCCCCGGCAATCGGCGCGATCCAGAACAGCCAAAGCTGCGCGATGGCGCCGCCGCCGGCGAACAAGGCCGGGGCCGTGCTGCGCGCCGGGTTGACCGAGGTGTTGGTGATCGGGATGGAGATCAGGTGGATCAGCACCAGCGCCAGGCCGATCGGGATGCCGGCGAACCCGGTGGCGGCGCCCTTGGAGGTCGTGCCGATAATGACCAGCAGGAAGAAGAAGGTCAGCAGCAGCTCGGCCAGGAAGCACGAGACCATGCCGTACTTGCCTGGGCTGAGGTCGCCGTAGCCGTTGCTGGCGAAGCCGGCCGGCACCCAGTCCGGCTTGCCGGAGGCGATCAGGTAGAGCACCGCGGAGGCGCACACCGCGCCCACGACCTGGGTTATGATGTAGGGGACGACGTGGTGGTTGGCGCAGCGCCCGGCGGACCACAGGCCGAGCGTCACGGCCGGGTTGAAGTGTCCGCCGCTGATGTGGCCCACCGCATAGGCCATCGTCAGCACCGTCAGCCCGAAGGCGAACGCCACGCCGAAGAAGCCGATGCCAAGCTGCGGGAATGCAGCCGAGATGACGGCGGCGCCGCAGCCGCCGAACACCAGCCAAAACGTTCCAAAGAATTCCGCCATCAGGCGGCGTTGCAAGTCGTTGTTCATGTTTGGGTCTCCTCGTTGTTGTTGGTCACTCCGCCGCCGTGCCCAGTCTGGTGGCGTCGTTTCTGGGAGCGGCGTCGTCTCCGGGGGTGGCGTAGTCCAGGTCGCCCAGCCGCACTCGCATGCGGTCGGCCAGGCGCAGCACGCCGAGCATCAGCGCCGTCTTGTCCGCCCGCTCGTCGGCGCCGGAGCGCACGTCTAGGCAGCACGACACCTCGACCTCGATCCCGTCCGGGGTGATGGACGCGACGCCCACCTGCACCGAGGCGGGCAGCACGTGCGGAACGTCCGGCACGAGCGCGGCGAGGGCGCCCATGAAGGCCGCAAGCTGGTCTGCGCCGGTTCCATGCGCCACCAGCAGCTTCGCCTTCGCGACCCGGTGCCGGCGTGTGCCGAGGTTGTTTACCGTCGCGTCCGCCAGCTTGCCGTTCGGCACGAACATCAGGCTGTCGTCGCCGGTGCGTATGCGGGTGGAGCGTATGCCGACATGCTCGACGGTGCCCTTGGCGTCGCCGGACTCGATCCAATCGCCGCGGCGGAACGGGCGGTCGGCCACCAGGATGCCGGCGCCGAACACGTTGGACAGCGTTTCCTTGGAGGCGAAGGCCACCGCCAGGCCGCCGATGCCCAGCCCGGCCAGCACGCCCTCATACGGGATGGACAGGGCGTCGGCGATGAACAGCAGCCCGCCCGCCAGCAGCACGAGCTTGACCGCGCCCAGCACCAGCGACACCAGGATGCCATCCATGGTGCCGGACCTGGCCTCCCCCCGCCGGATCGCGCCGGCGCCGAGCGTGTCAATCAGCTTCCAGCCGCCCCACATCGCCGCCACCGCCAGGATGACGCCGGTGGCGCCGGTGGTGACGCGCTTCGCCTCCTCCGGCAGGCCCAGGAACGGGACGGCGAAATGGAACAGCATGAAGGCGAGCAGCAGGCGCAGGGGCCAGCGGAACTCGTGCTCGGACTCCAACTGCCGCCCGCCCACCGCCCGGCGCAGCACCGCCAGCAGCACCCAGCCGGCGGCGAACGCCACGGCGAAGCTGGCTGCCAGCAGGATCAGGACGCCGACGCCCTGCCATGCCTCCAGCGGGCCGACGCGGGCGAACAGGCCGGGCGCCACCCCGCGCACCCAGCGGCGAAGCTGGAAGTAGGGGGCGGGCACGTCGGGCAGCGCGCCGCCGTCAACCTCGGGCATGTCCTCGATGGCGGTGTAAAGGTCGCGGGCGGAGCGCACGGTGTCGGCGGTGAAGCGCCAGCCCCCGCCGTCGGCGGCGCCGGCCGGGCTGGTCGGGGCGAGGACCATGGAGCCGGCGGGGTGGCTGAACACGGTGTAGGGGACGCGGCTGGCCGGGTCGTCCGGGATTTCCTGCGGCACGGACAGGCCGATGCGGTCCAGCGCCTCGTTCAGGTAGGCCGCGGCCAATTCCCCCTCATAGGCGCGGGTGGCGTCGCTGTAGCTGGACAGGTCCAGCGCAGCCATCACCTGCGCCCGGCCGGGGCCGTCCCAGTCGTAGAACCCTGCGGCGAAGGAGCGCATGGCGTCGCGGGGGGTCGCGCGGCGGCGCATGTCGTCCGGCGGCGGCAGGCGTCCGCCGGACCGGGCCAGCAGGGCTTGGCGCAGCGGCGCCAGGTCGCCGTCCGGCATCGCAACGCGCCAGAGCTTGTCGTCGCCACGGACCAGGCTGAGCGGCAGCACCACGTCGGTGCCGGCCTGATGCAGCTCCAGGTCAATCCGGTTGCCCTCGGCGCGGCGCCCGGGGATGGCCCAAAGCTGGAACGTCGTCTGGTCCACCAGCTCGAACAGCGTGCGGGCGGCGGCGAGCTTCTGGCCCGGCGCCATGTCGGCGCCCTTATCGCCGAAGTCTGTCACCGCGGCGGCCTTGGCCCACTCGTCGGGGTTGCCGGCCCGGGCGGCGTTGCCGGCCAGCACGAACGTGTGCAGCGCCTGGCGTGCGCCGGCCTGGTCCACAGCGATCTCGCGCAGGCCGGGCTGCACGCGCCCGCCGGTCCACCATTCGCCGGTGTCGAAGCGGCCCATGAAGCTTTGCCCATCCGGCGCGAGCACGAAGCTGAGGCCGCCGCTGCGCTTGCCCTCGATCCAGCGGCCGCGCAGCTCGCGCCCGGTCACCTCGCCCTCGATCTGCCCGCCATAGGCCGGGTAGGTTCCGGTGATGCGGTTGCCGCTCTGCGTCAGCGCCATGCGGGCGCCACCTTCGCGCCAGCGGGTGTCCCAGCGGCCGGTCCAGTCGGGTTCGCCGGCACAGGCGGGAAGGCCGGCGAGCAGGAGGAAGGCGAGAGCGATCAATGCGCGCATCAGTGCAACCCTTTGGCCAGCCGGGATGGAGAGGCGTTGGTTCCGTCGATCAGGCGGCGGGCCGCCTCGATCTGCTGCAGGGCCTTGCGGGTCAGGGCGTCGCACAGCGCGGGATCGCCGCTCTGCGCTGCTTCGTGCAGGAGTTCGGCGGCACTGTCGCGCAGCGCCCGCGCCTGCAATGCCGCCTCGCCGCCCGTCATGCCCGTGGCCCGCCCTTCATGGCAGAAGGCGTAGCGCATCGTGCCATCCGCGCCTTGAAGCGGCTTGCGGTTGGCTATTACGGAATTGCGGTCCTGCCCGATGCGGTGCGGAAGCGCCCAGGGGTGAGGCCGACCTCGCGGCGGAAGATGGCGGTGAAGTGGCTCTGGTCGGCGAACCCGGTCGCGGCGGCGATCCCGGCTAGGCTATCCCCGGTGCCGCGAAGAAGGTCTTTCGCCCGCTCGACCCGGCGGCGCACCGTGTAGCGGTGGGGACCGGCGCCGACCGCCTGCTTGAAGGCGCGGCTGAAGTGCGACGGGCTGAGGCAGGCGACCGCCGCCAGTTCCGCCAGGGTCAGATCGCGTTCGAGATGGGCCTCAATGTAGTCCAGCACGCGGCGCAGCTTCGGGCTTGGCAAATCCGGCAGACGGGCCGGCGCCGGCGCCCCGAAACGCTGCGCCACACGCATGAGGAGCGCCGCGATCAGGCTGTCCGCCAGCAGGCGGTCCACGTCGCCGTCCCTGATCTCCTCCGCCAAGGTATGCATGATCTGACTGAGCAGCGCGTCGGGAAAGGTCAGTTCCGGGTGGGCTTGGGGACGGTGAGGCAGGTCCGGCGCGACCGCATCGTGCAGCCCTGAGTCCCAGCAGACATGGGCGAAGCGGGAGTCCGTGCCCGCGGTGCGGATGGCGTGTCCGGCCGGATAGAAGCTGACGAGTCCGGTGACGGGCGTGATCTGCTGCGCCGGGCCGCCGTCCACTTGCAAGGTGAGCGGCAGGGACGGCATGAGGGACAGCACGAGGCGGTGTTGGCCGCTGCGCCAGGTCCCCTCGCCGACGCCGCGGTCATAGACTCCGGCTCCGTGGGTGTCCCACTGGCGCCACGACAGGACTTGGCGGCCCTGCAAGCCGGACGTGCCATCGTCCTGGGAGGTCAGGGTCGCTGCGCCGTCCCGTCCGTTCCGCATAGGTTTGCCCTGCCTTGGACCCGTGATCCCCAGCCACCCGGAGATGCCGAGCGAGCCGTGCCCGAACCGCGGGATGGTGGCTGCCGGCGCGGGGCTGGTTCCCCTCGTTCGCGTATATTAACGGACAGTCCTGACGTTTGGTTGTCAAGCTGCATCAACGGCACGGCTTCAGGTTGTGGCGCGGCAAGACCCGGGAATGGGCAGAATGTCCCGGTTTCGACGGGGTATGGCCGCACTTCGCCAATGGACTGGGTGCGGTGCTGGCCCTGTTGCATGTAGGCGAGTTCTTGCAGGCCCAGGCCCGGCTGCTCCGTGCCCGAATCTGGCGCAATTGGTTCCAGTGGGACGACGCCCGAGGCTATTCGTCCGCCTGCACCGGTTGCACTGGGAGTCCCGCTGCCTCCCAGCCGTCCACACCCTCGGGGAACCAACCCGCCCGCACGCCCAGCGAGGCCGCCCGGCGGGCGGCGTTCCAGCTCATCCAGCAGTCGTTCAGGCAGAAGAACACCACCAGCCGCCCGGTGTCGCCGTCCGTGGCCGCCCGCAACCGTTCGGTGAAGCGGGCTTCCGCCCCATCCGGCAGGGCGCCGCGCCCGACCTCCGGCCACCATAGCGCGCCCGGCAAGCTGCGGTGCGGCTGCGGCAGCCAAGGGGTGCCTGGCCGCATGGAGTCGGGGCGCCTGGGCGCCGGCAGCACGTCAATCAGCACGGCATCGCCACGGGCGACCAGGTCGCGCATTGCCGGCAGGTGCAACACCTCGGCGCCGGGGACGCTGTCGGGGACGGGCGCACGGTAGTCATCCTGACGATAACCGTCTGGGACCGGCACTGTGGAGTCGGCAAGGGCTGGGCCGAACGCCAGCAGCATGGCCGTTAAAACGAACTTTGCGAAGGCGGCCAGACGCACGGACCTGCGCTGGCCTACTGGGATCAAGGCGTTGCCGGCCGACCCTGCGCATCGAGTTGCGGCACACCATACTCCGCTAGGATCGCCGCGATCTCTGGGCCGTGCCGGCCGATGGCCTGGTTGATCCGCCGCCGCCATTCCGGCTCTCCGGCCCGCACGCCCATTGCGATCCGGTAATCCAACCGCGGCGCTCCAGGTTCCGGATCAATGAACTTGGCTGTCAGCGGCAGGTGGTCCTGCTTTATGGCGTATCCGGCGACCGGTCCCCATACCAGCGCCACGTCGAGCTTGCCGTCCGTTAAATCCTGCAGCATGTCGCGTGCCGGGTTGCTGATCCGAGTGTCCACATTCAGGGAGTAGGCTTGCATCTTACCCATCAGGTCGTGCCGCAGGAGCAGGTCGGTCGGCGGCGTCGCGGCCACGACGCCGATGCGGAGGCCGCGCAACGCCGGGTCGCCGACGCTGGTGGCGCCGATGCTGTCAGCCGTACGGGTCACCAGCATGTAGCCGGTGTGATAATACGGGTTGGTGCTGTCCATGATGCCGTCGCCAGACACCGCACCCATGATCAGGTCGCACGCCCGTGCCCGCAACGTGTTGCGGACGAAGCCGACGGTTTGTGGGAACCAGACATAGGAGACCGGCAATTCGAGGTCCGCGCCGATCACGGCAGCGACGCGGTTTTCGAAGCCCTCCTTCGCCTCGTTCGAGAAGGGCAGGTTCCGAGGATCGGCGCAGACACGCAGCTCAGTGGTGTTCACTAGCTCGGCCCGTTGCGCTACTGCCGGGCCGCCCAGCATCGCCGCGGCAAGCGCCGCGGCGGCGGCGATGCTAACCCTCGTCATCGCCGATGCGCTTCGGGCGTCCGCGCGGCAGCTTCTCATCCGAGCGAGCCTTGAGGTAGCCATAGATATCATCAATGTAGAGTACGACATCCTCAGTCGTGCCGAATGCCGGCATGACGTTGTTCTGCGTCTTGGTAACGTTCTGGCGTCCATTGACGACCGTGTTGACGAAATCGTCGTATCCCAGCTTCTTCAACGACTCCGTCAGGTTCGGTGCATAGGAACTGCCGGCGCCGTCGGGACCGTGGCAACGCATGCATGATTCGCCATAACGGCGATAGCCGTTGAAGGTGTGCTGGTCCACCAGGCCATTCTGGACGATGTAAACGGGGTCGTTTTCCGCCCGGGCATCCCGGGCCACGATGGCACCCGCACCCACGGCGGCGCACACCAGGCCGCACAGGGCGAGCGCTGTCTTATGTCGCATCAAATTCTCCGGAAGCAGCCCCGGCCCTCATGGGCCGGGGGATTGCAAGCAGCAAAGGGAGTTTGCCGGCGAACCTGCTTTGCGCGGCGCCTATAGCACGGCGGCAGGCCGTTTCTTGATGGGAGCAACCGGCCACCCCCGGCGAGAGGATGGCCGGCAATTCGTTTTAGTCCAGGCCGAACACGGTCAGCACGCCGCCGAGCTGGGTGTAGTTGGACAGGCTCCTGTAGGCGCCGACTGCGCCCAGCCCGTCGGTGTCGTTGCCCAACCCGGCCGCCATGCCGATCCCGGCCCAGCCGCCCACGCCCGACAGCACGGCGATATACTGCTTACCACCGTGGGTGTAGGTGTTGACGTTGCCGATGATGCCCGACGCGGTCTTGTAACGATACAGTTCCTTACCGGTCTTGGCGTCCACGGCCTTCAGGTAGCCGTCGAGGGTGCCGTAGAAGACGATGTCGCCGGCGGTGGCGAGAGCGCCGGACCAGACGGAGAACGCCTCCGGGTCGGACCAGGCAATCTTGCCGGTGCTGGCATCCCAGGCGATGAAGTTGCCCAGGTTGGTGTCACCTTTCGGCGGATACATGGACAGGGTGGCGCCGACGTAGGGCTGCCCAGCCGTGTAACTGACCTTGAACGGCTCGTAGTCCATGCAGACGTGGTTGGTCGGCACGTAGAACAGGCCGGTCCGCGGCGAGAAGGCCGAGGGCTGCTGGTCCTTGGAGCCGAGCGCTGCCGGGCAGACGTTCCGGCTGTTCTTGTCCTCGCCGTTGAACTGTGTGGAGTACTGGTTCACGACCTGCGGGCGGCCGGTCTGCATGTCCACGTGGGTCGCCCAGTTGACGGCCGGGTCAAACTTCTCGGCCACGAGCAGCTCGCCGGTTTCGCGGTTCAGAGTGTAGCCGAAGCCGTTGCGGTCCATGTGGACCAGGGCCTTCGTCGGCTTACCCTTCACGTTGATGTCGGCAAGGATCATCTCGTTGACCCCGTCGTAGTCCCACTCGTCATGCGGGGTCATCTGATAGACCCACTTCGCCATGCCGGTGTCGGCGTCGCGGGCGAAGATGGTCATGGACCAGCGGTTGTCGCCGGGGCGCTGCACCGGATTCCAAGTGCTGGGGTTACCGGTGCCGTAATAGATCAGGTTCAGGGCGGGATCGTAGCTGTACCAGCCCCAGGTGCTGCCGCCGCCGGTCTTCCACTGGTCGCCCTGCCACGTGCTGAGCGACGAGTTGGCGCCGATGGGCTTGCCCATCATGGTGGTCTTCTGCGGGTCCACCTTGAGCTGGTCGTCCGGGCCGACGGAATACGCGTTCCAGGCGAGGCTGCCGTCCTTCAGGTTGTAGGCGGTGAAGCGGCCCTGGGTGCCGAACTCGCCGCCGCTGATGCCGACGTAAACCTTATCCTTCACAATCATGGGCGCCATCGTCATGGTCTCGCCCTTGGCCGGGTCGCCGTTCTTGACGTGCCACAACTCACGGCCAGTCTTGGCGTCGAGCGCCACGACGGTCGCGTCCGATTGGTTCAGGATGATTTTGCCGTCGCCGTAGGCCACGCCGCGGTTCACGGTGTCGCAGCACATCACGGCGATGACGCTGGGGTCCTGGCGCGGCTCATACTTCCATATGACCCTGCCGTTGTCGTTCAGGTCGAGTGCGAAGACATTGTTCGGGAACGGGGTATGGACATACATCACGTCGCCGATGACCAGCGGTCCGCCCTCATGCCCGCGCAAAACGCCAGTCGAGAACGACCAAACCGGATGCAGCTTGGATGCGTTGCTGGCGTTGATCTGGTCGAGTTCGCTGTAGCGCTGGTTGGCGTAGTTCCCGGTGGGCATCACCCACTGGTTCTTGTCCCCTTGCAGGCGCAACAGTTCGTCGTTTGCCGATGCGGGACCTGCTGCAAAGGCAGCCATTCCCATCATGACGGTGCAGCCGAGCAGTAACTTCCGGTTAATTGTCACGTCCGATCCCTCCGTTTCCGGCCGCTTTGCGGCCATTCAAGCGTCCTCGGCACGATGGCGCCGAGCTGTCAAAGCCCCCGGCTCGTCCATCAACCCGCGGCTACGCAAGGGGTCAACTGGAGCCTGCCGTGCTGAGCATATGCAGGCATTATGACAACCGGCAAGCGCCCATCCGAAGAAAACATCGAGCGCGGCCAGTCGTTTCGATGTGCAGCGCAGCAAAGGTCACCATTGCTGCAACAATGTTGCGCGCTACTGGATTTGCTGGAGCGATGGGTTAGTCTGGATGGGCATTCCTTCAGTTCAATCCGGAGACCTACCTTGGACGTTCGCGCCGCAGTTGCCCATGCCGCAGGCCAGCCCTTGACCATCGAAACCGTCCAGTTGGAGGGTCCGAAGGAAGGTGAGGTGCTGGTGGAAATCAAAGCCACCGGCATCTGCCATACCGACAAGTTCACCCTGTCGGGCGACGACCCGGAAGGTATGTTCCCCGTAATCCTGGGACACGAGGGTGCAGGCGTCGTCGTGGACGTGGGGCCGGGCGTGCGGACGTTAAAAAAGGGTGATCACGTCATCCCGCTGTACACGCCGGAATGCCGGGAGTGCGAGTACTG
>CAXTDP010000043.1:0-16579 GCA_964242295.1 uncultured Acetobacteraceae bacterium
GCCTTCGCCGCCGCCCCCGCGCTCGGCCTGCCCGAACGCCTGCTGGCCGCACTGGAGGCAGGCGAAGCCGCGGGCGGGGAAGAGCGGCCGCTGCGCTCCGCGGCGCTGCTGGTCGTGCACCGCGAGGCCTTCCCCTATGTGGACTTGCGGGTGGATGCGGCCCCCGAACCCATCGCCGCCCTGCGTGCCCTGTGGCAGGAGTATGCGCGGGACGTGGACGAGTACGTCGCCCGCGCGTTGGACCCGGACAGCCCAGGACCGTCCAGCTTGTGATGGGCTTGCCCCCTCTCGTTCTGGGATTGCGACGCGAAGCGCACTGGGATCAGCGTCGGGCAACGACCACACAAATAAGCCGTGCCGGCTTGGCATAGGTTCCGCGCCGCCTTTTGCCGGGTTCGCATTGCCTGGCTGCCCTGCTTCCTGTCCTGCTCAGGACAAGGAGGGCACACGGTCAGGCCAGCATGGCGTGGACGTCAATCTCCATCAGGACTTCTGGCGCCGCCAGGCCCTTCACCACCAGTTCCGTGCTCGCCACGGGCGCGTCGGCGAAGGCCGGCTCCACGACGGCCAGCACCGGCGCGAGATAGGCTGGGTCGGTCACGCATGTCACCAGCCGCGTCGCGTGCGGCAGCCCGGCGCCGGCATCGGCCAGCAGTTCCCGGACGTTGGCGACCGCCTGCGCCGCCTGGGCGCCGGGGTCGTTCAGCCCCATCAGATCGCGCTCCAGCGTCATCCCGGTCTGGCCGCGCAGGAAGATGTGGTTCCCTGCGCGCACGGCCATGCACATCTCATTGGCGACGGTTTGCTGCTTGTAGAACATTGACGTGTTGAACCGCCGGAACCGCTGATGCGCCATCATGCCCTCTTCCGGCCAATCGCCTCGATCAGCCCGGCAAACAGCCTGCCGCGCGGAACCACGCTGTCCAACTCCACCCGCTCGCGTCGGCGGCAGGTCTCGTGGCATATCGCGCCCAGCCCATCGAGCGTCGGCACGCCCAACGCCGTCGCGAAGCTGCCATCGGAGGCTACTCCGCTTCGTCCGGTTCCAGGACCAGGACGGCGGCAGCGGCGTAGTGATTCCGGAGAGCCGCATCGTCGCGCGGGTCCATACGATGCCCCCGGCGGTGGCGGCCAATGCCTTGGCATTGCCGAAGGGGCCACGCCGCCCTGCGCCTGGATCGGCTTCGGCTATGGGCCGGTTTGCCGGTCGTGATGGAGGAGGTTTTCCTGCCGCTGCCGCGCTTTGTCGCGCTGCGCGAGAAGCCGCCGCAGAAGCTCGACACCCTGCTCTACTCGCTTTACGAGCGGGAATCTGGTTTGGTAGTCGGAGAGGTCGGGGACGAGCTGCGAGTCCGTCTGGCCGACGCACACCGGGCCGAACTGCTCGCAGTGCCGGAGGGAAACGCCGCGGCGATCATCGACCGGCTGAGCCTGACGGTGGATGGGACGCCGTTGGAATGGTCCCGGGCCTGGGGCCATAGCGAGCGCTTCGCCTATCGCGTCAGCTTGCGCTAGGCCAATGCCTGTCAACGATCAGCCTCCTGGGATGCAGGCTTATTCGTGCCCAGGCGCCATTGGGCCAGGCGCCATTGCGAAGGAGGGACCTCCATGAGCATCTGCGATTCGCACGTTCACGTCGTCGGCGATCCGGCAACGCACCCCCAGGTCGCGGACCGCACCTACACCGCCGGCGCTGCGCCGCTCGACGCGTTGCTAAGCGTGGCGAACCCGAAAGGCGTGACGCGGTTCGTGGTCGTGCAGCCCAGCTTCTACGGCACCGATAACTCCGTGACGTTGGAAGCCATCACAGCCCTCGGCGGGAACGGCCGTGGCGTCGCGGTAATCGACCCGGCAACCGTGACATCGGGGCAGCTTGCGGCACTGGCCGCCGGCGGCATCGCCGGGTTGAGGATCAATCTTTACAGCACACTGGCCGAGCAGCGCGGCGGTTCGATGCAGGACAGCTTCGGTGCCATGGCGGCCGTGGCGCGGCACCATGGCTGGCATGTGGAGGTGATCGCGACGGCTTCGGTGCTGGCCCAGTCCGCCGCACTGTTTGCGGCGTCTCCGGTGCCGGTGGTCATCGACCATTACGGCGTGCATGGCGGGATCGTCCCGGGCAGCGACCATGGGCAGGCGTTGTTGCGGCTGCTGCGGCTGCCGCACGTGTGGA
Organism: uncultured Acetobacteraceae bacterium; assembly: GCA_964242295.1. Taxonomy (GTDB): domain Bacteria; phylum Pseudomonadota; class Alphaproteobacteria; order Acetobacterales; family Acetobacteraceae; genus DASWOJ01. The sequence continues at coordinate 2,174 of CAXTDP010000043.1, forward strand.
TGAAGCTCTCCGCACCCTACCGCTGCAGCGAGGATCCGCTGGCCGTGCGGGCAGACCCGGATTGGCTCGCCGCCATCCTGGACGTCGGCGCCGAGCGTTGCGTGTGGGGCAGTGACTGGCCCCACACGGCTCCGCATGGCCACCAAACCGGTGGCGGCGTGGCATTGCCTTATCGGGACCTGAATTATGCTGACGTGCTGGACGGTGCCCGCTCCAGCCTGCCGGCCGGGCAAGCCGACGCGATCCTGCGGCGTAACCCGGCCCGGCTGTACGGGTTTGCCGACGCATAACCTAACCAGGGCTACGCCCCGCAAGTGAATAAGCCCATGAGGGAGGAAACCCGATGCACAGCGTGCAGCAAAGTGCCTTGCGCAAGACGGCCTGGCGACTGGTGCCGCTGCTGACGGTCGCCTACATCTTCAACTACCTGGACCGCACCTGCATCGGCTTTGCGGCGCTGACCATGAATCGTGACATCGGCTTGTCCGCTGCACAGTTCGGACTGGGCGCCGGCATGTTCTTCGTCGGCTACTGCGTATTCGAGGTTCCCAGCAACCTGGCCATGTATCGCTTCGGTGCGCGGCGATGGCTCGCACGCATCATGATCAGCTGGGGCATCATGTCGGCCTTCACCGCATTCGTGGTCGGACCGAACAGCTTCTACCTGGTGCGTCTGCTTCTGGGCGTGGCGGAGGCCGGGTTCTTTCCCGGCGTCACCTTCTTCCTGGCGGCTTGGTTCCCGGCGCAATATCGCACCCGTGTTCTGGCCTGGTTCCTGCTGGGCATTCCCGTCTCCTCGCTCATCGGCAGTCCAATTTGCGGCTTGCTGCTGGAGATGGACGGGATCTGGGGTCTGCAGGGCTGGAAATGGCTGTTCCTGGTCGTCAGCCTGCCTTGTGCCGCACTTGGCGTCATGATCCTGACCACACTGGCCGACCGGCCGCAGGAGGCTTCGTGGCTAACGCAGCCCGAACGCGACGCCATGGACACCATGCTGCGCGACGAGGTGCGGGAGCGGCCGAAATCCTCGGTGCTGGCTGCCGTGGCCGATCCACGCGTGCTGATCCTGGCCTTGGTGCAGTTCGGTTTCACCTTGGGGTCCTATGGCATCGGTATCTGGCTGCCGCTGATTGTGAAGGAGTATCGCCTTTCCAACCTGGCGATCGGCTTCGTCACCGCCGTGCCCTACCTGTTCGCCTCGTTGGGCATGATGGCCTGGGCCTGGCACGTCGACCGGACCGGCAAGAAGATCTTTCACCTCACCATCACCTGTCTGCTGGCGGCGATCGGGCTGACTGGTTCGGTAGTGTCCGGGGCGCTGCTTCCGGCATTGATCGGCCTGACCCTGGCGCTGATCGGGGTGACCGCGGCCAGGGCAGTGTTCTGGACCATTCCGACGCGCTTCCTGACCGGCGTCGCGGCTGCTGGCGGGCTGGCTTTCATCAACACCATCGGCACGCTCGGCGGCTTCGTCGGCCCCTATATGATGGGGGAGCTGCGGCAGCTCACGGGCTCGTTCGAGAGCGGGCTGCTGGCCATGTCCGCCATCCTGGTGATGGCAACGCTGCTCGCCGCCTCCCTCAAGCTCGTCGTCACCCGGGAATAGATACGATGTTGACCCGCCGCACCCTTGCCGCCGCTGGTGCGGCATTGGCCGTGTCCTCCCAAGCATCCCGCCTTCGTGCAGCCCCGCTGCCGGACACGCCGCCTGGCGCCTGCGACTGCCACGTCCACATCATCGGCCCATCGGACCGGTATCCCATGGTGGCGGATCGCGCTTATACCCCGCCACAAAGCACGGTGGCGCAGTTGTTGGCGCTGCGGCAGGGCTTGGGTCTTTCCCGTACCGTGCTGATTCAGCCCAGCTTCTACGGCACCGACAACCGCGCACTGCTGGAAGCGCTGGAACAGCTGAACGATACTGCTCGCGGCATCGCCGTGCTCGACCCGGCAATCAGCGATGCCGAGCTGGCCGCGCTCGACAAGGCTGGCGGTCGCGGCATACGCCTGAACATCGAGAGCGGCGGTGGGCGGGACCCGCGAGAAATCACCAGCGCTCTCGGGGCTTTCGCCCGACGGCTGGCGCCGCTCGGGTGGCACATCCAGATCTACGCGGCGCTGGCCGTCATCGCCCGTGTGGCGCCGGATGTGGCAAACCTGCCGGTCCCAGTGGTGTTCGATCATTTCGGCATGCCGGACGCGGCGCTCGGCCCGGATCAGCCAGGTTTTCCCGCGCTGCTGGAGCTGGTGCGGACAGGGCGGGTATTCGTGAAGCTCTCGGCCCCGTATCGCATCTCAAAGCGGCCGGGCTACGCCGACGTGGTTCCGATTGCCCGGGCGTTGATCGCGGCCGGGCCGGAGCGGATGGTCTGGGCGAGCGACTGGCCGCATACCGATCGCGCACCCGGGGCCGCACGCACGGACATCTCCCCGTTCCGCATGGTGGACGATCCTGCCAACCTCGATTTGCTGGCGAGCTGGTGCCCCGACCCGGCGGCGCGCCGGTCCATCCTCGCCACCACCCCGCAACAGCTCTACCGCTTATCCTGAGTGAGGCTCCCAACATGAAACTTCTCGTATTGCCCGGCGACGGCATCGGTCCCGATATCAGCGCCGCCACGGTCGAGGTCGTCACCGCCACCCTGGCCCGCACCGGATCGGCCGTTCACTTCGACACCGCCGAGATCGGCTTCGCCTCGCTGAAGGCCAGCGGCACCACCTTCACCGACGCCGTGTTCGCCGCCGCGCGCGACGCGGACGGGGTGATCCTGGGGCCCGTGTCGCACAACGACTACCCGCCTTCGGACCAGGGCGGGCTTAACCCCTCCGGCCAGTTGCGGCGGCGCCTGGACCTTTATGCCAACATCCGCCCCGCCCGCATCCGCCCGGGCTTCACCCCACCCTGCGGCGTCGCCTTCGACCTGGTCGTGGTGCGGGAGAACACGGAGGGCTTTTATGCCGACCGCACCATGCACGTCGGCACGGGCGAGGTGATGCCCACACCCGACCTGGCCATGGCCTTCCGGAAGGTCACCCGCCAGGGATCGCTGCGCATCGCCGAGAGTGCGTTCAAGCTCGCGATGCAGCGGCGGCGCAAGGTGACGGCGGTGCACAAGGCCAACGTGCTGCGGGTGTCCGACGGCCTGTTCCTGGAGTGCGTGCGGCAAGTCGCTGCACGCTATCCGGAGGTGGAGTATGAGGAAAAGCTGATTGACGCGATGGCGGCTCTATTGATCCGCGATGCCAGCGTGTTCGACGTGATCGTCACCACGAACATGTTCGGCGATATCCTGTCGGACGAGGCATCGGAGCTGTCGGGCAGCCTGGGCCTTGCCGCGTCGCTCAATGCCGGGGCGGAGCATGGCGTGGCGCAGGCGCAGCACGGCTCGGCGCCGGACATCGCGGGCAAGGACCTGGCCAATCCATCCTCCCTGATCGGGTCCGCTGCCATGCTGCTGGCCTGGCTGGGCGAACGCCGAGGCGAGGCGGCGCTGGGGCACGCCGCCGGGCTGATCGAGGCGGCGTTGGACCGGGTCATCGCCGTGCCAGAGCATCGCACGCGCGACCTTGGCGGCACGCTGGGAACCAGGGCGTTCACGGCGAAGGTGATCGAGGCGCTTGCCGCATAGGGCGGTTCAGGCCGGCTTCGGCATGACCAGGGCCCGTGCCGGGATCAGCGCGATGATGCCGCCGGCCTGGATCGGGCCAACCTCCCGTGCGATGTCCAGCACGGCTGTTGCCGCCCCGGTCTGCCCGGTTTCCCCGATGCTCGCCGCAGCGTGACGGGAATGGTGCGGCGCGGCGTCAGCCCCTCCAGGTTCCAGCCGATCTCGACGGTTTCATCGGGGATCAAGTCCAATTCCTGGGGGTCAACCCGGCGGGAACTGCGGCGGCAGCACGCCCATGCAGACCAGGCTGGCGTGATGGATAGGCTCGAAGGAGTTCGCCAGAACCGCCGGCCCGCCGAACAATTGCGCGCCCTTGTCGGCCCAGCCCCGCGAGAGGACGGCATAACAACGTTCACCGGCGACAATGACGACCGGCAGCCCCGCCTCCTGGTAGCGCGTGGCCACCTGCCAGACGGGCAGCACTTCACTGTAAGTCGGCGAGGCCGCCATGCCATGTTCGACGTCCATGCCTCTGTGGTGTTGGACGTTCGCCGCGAAACCCTGCCTGTCCGCTTGGTATTGGCGGGACCGGCGGTTCGCTGCTCAGATCTGGGCCCAGCCGCCGTCCACCTGGATGTCAGCACCGTTGATGAAGCTCGATGCATCCGACGCCAGGAACACGGCTGTCGTCGCAATCTCGTCAGGCGCACCCACCCGGCCAAGCGGCACTTGAGCTGCCATCCCAGCCATCATGGCCGACAGCGCCTCGGCGTTCGGGGCCGCCCCGGACAGGCCGGGGGTGTTGATCGGACCGGGGCTGATAACGTTGACCCGGATCTTGCGGTCCTTCAGATCAACGATCCAATTCCGGGCGAAGCTGCGGATGGCCGCCTTGGTGGCTGCGTAAACGCCGCTGCGGCCAAGGCCCTTGTTCGCAACAGTTGACGACATCAGGATGATGGCGCTGCCATCAGGCATCAACGGAAGCGCCTTCTGGACGGTGAAGACAAGTCCTTTGACGTTGACCGAGAACACCCGGTCGAAGTGCTCTTCGGTGACCTGACTGATCGGCGCGTGCTCAAGAATTCCGGCGTTCGCGACGAGGATGTCAATCCATCCCTTGTGCGTCCGGACTGTCTCGTAGACCCTGTCGAGGTCGGCCAGGCTCGATGAGTCCGCAGCAATGGCGACCACGTTGCTGCCGATTTCCGCCGCGGCGCTGTCCAGCTCCGCCCGCCGGCGACCGGTGATGAAAACGAAGGCGCCTTCGGAGACGAACCGCTTGGCCGTTGCGAGGCCGATGCCGCTGCTGCCGCCGGTGATGACGGCAACCTTGTCTCGCAAAACGTAACTCATGGGAGGTTCTTTCGATTTGCCGACGACGCGTAGACTCGTGCCGTCGCTCGCCGAAGGAGATCGCAACTTGCACTTGGCTCACCAAGCCTTCTTGCTCGGATTACAGAAAGCGACATTTCTTGCTCAGTGCTGTCTTGATCGCCGCTCGGCTGCTGCCGCTGCCAACAACTTGGGATTTTGGCTGCGCCTTCGCCGGAGCAGACGCGAACGCACCGCCATTCTATTTGCGGCCCGTCACATGCCGGCGCCGCCAGCCACGTTGAGCGTATCCCCGGTGATCCAGCCTGCATCGTCCGATGCGAGGAAGGCGACGGCGGCGGCGATGTCCTCCGGCTGGCCAGCCCGCCCCAGGGGCGTGAGGGCCAGCATCTGCGCCTCGAACTCGCCGCCGCTCATGCCAGCCGTATGGACGCCTTCCGTCAGCACGAAGCCGGGCCGGATCGCGTTGATGCGCACCTTGCGGGGCGCGAACTCCTTGGCCAGGCTTTTGGTGATCGAATCAACCGCGCCCTTGGTGCCGACATAAACCGCGGCGGCGGCCGGCGCGAACGTGCTGACGATCGAGCTGATGTTGACGATGCTGCCGCCTGCCTCGGGGAACAGCGGCATGGCTGCCTTGGTCGCGAGGAGAAGGCCCAGCACGTTGATGTCGAAGTGCCGGTGGAACTCGGCCACCGAGAGTGCGTCGAGTGGCGCGGGCGCATAGACGCCTGCGTTGTTCACCAAGACGTCCACCCGGCCGAACGCCGACCGGACCCCTTCGAACAGATGCGTGACCTGTGCCTCGTCGGCGACGCTGCCGCCCAAGGCAAGGGCTTGCCCGCCCCCTTGCTTGATTTCAGAAACGACTGCCTCCGCCCCGTCCTGGCTCGACGAGTAGTTGACGACGACCGTGGCGCCTTCAGCGGCTAAACGCTTGGCAACGCCCGCGCCGATCCCTTTGGAGGCCCCGGTCACGACTGCGATCTTATTGGAAAAACGCGCCATGACGGGGTGTTCCTTGTTGATTGAGGTCTTTGGCATTCGGGATGAACGGGCAGGAACGGAGCTTCCATAAGAAGATTCAGCCTGCTTGATCCCACGGTGCAGATGAATGGCAAACGAAGGTCGAGTTGACGCTCCGCCCTCGTTTTCCCAACGATTGATAGCTGTTTCAGCCAGGCTTTGCCGCATGGTCAGGATGCCCCGGTTCGAACAACGTGGATAGAGTTCATGCGGGCGTGGCACGCTGGCTCAGATGCTAGGCAGGCTTGCTGCCTATCGCACAGATGGCTTGCGGCCGTGCCAGCCTGCTTAGTTTTCAACTGTGCGCAAACCTGCGGAGATTTGCTTAGGACGACCTCAGAAAGCCGAGCAGATCAGCATTCAGCCTGTCTTTCTGCGTAATGAGCAGGCCGTGCGACCCTTCCTCGTATACCACGAGCCGGGCATTCTTGACGGCCTTGGCTGCCAGCTCGCCGGAAATTTCAATGGGAACGATCTGGTCGTCGCTGCCGTGCACGACCAAGGTTGGGACGCTGATCCCTGCCAGGTCCTGCCTGAAGTCCGTCTCCGAGAACGCGCCGATGGCGTGATACGCGGCCAGGAAGCCGGTCGCCATGCCCTGGCGCCAGTAATCCTCCCGCACGCCTTCCGATATTTTCGCACCGGGGCGGTTGTAGCTGTAGTACGGCATCGTCGTATCCTTGTTCCACTGGGAACGGTCGGCCTGCACGGCGGCGCGCATGGTATCGAAGACCTCGATGGGCGCACCGTGGGGATTCGTTGCGGTCTTCAGCAGGAACGGCGTTACGGCCGCAACCAGCGCGACCTTGGCGACCCGCTTCTCGCCATGGCGGCCGATGTAGCGGGCCACTTCGCCGCCGCCCATCGAGTGACCGACAAATGTTGCGCCGCTCAGGTCGAGCGCCTCGACCAGGGCGGCAAGGTCGTCGGCGAAGGTGTCGTAGTCGTAGCCGTGGCCCGGCTGACTGGAGCGGCCGAACCCGCGGCGGTCATGGGCGATGACGCGGTAGCCGTTCTCCGCAAGGAACATCATCTGATTTTCCCAGGCGTCCGACGACAACGGATAGCCGTGGCTGAAAACGACGGCCGGGCCGCTGCCCCAGTCCTTGTAGTAGAGGACTGTTCCATCGTTTGTGGTGCATGTGTTCGCAGTCAGCTTGCCAGCCAATGCGGTGATGGAATGAGCATTGTCTCGCCGCGTACTTACATACATAACCGTAGTTCCTTTTTGTAAATTGGCGGACCGCTTCCCGGCTCTCAAAGCCGAGCCTGTTATCGTGGACGGTGTTTTGTTGGAATCAGGTCTTCCACCGGGATTTGCGGATCACCTCGCAGAAGTTGCCGCGCTGGAACTGCGGCTCCTTGTCGGCCATGACGTCCGCCTTGACGTTGCCGAACGTCGTGTCGGGCTTGTGCCTGATGCCGTCGTAGAACGCCTGGATGATGTCTTCCTTGAACCGCCCGGTCCGGGGATAGGCGCTCACGACCGCCTCCCTGACCTCATCGGCATAGTCGCCGTAGGTGAGCCCGAGCACATCCATCTCCACCCCGGCGGTGACGAGCGCGATGACGGGGTGCATGTGCTGCGGGATGCCGGGCGTCGTGTGCAGGGCGATGGCGGCCCACACCGTGTCGATGTCTGCCTGTGCGATGCCCTGGCCCTTGAGGAAGTCGCTGGCGGCGTTGGCGCCGTCAACCTCGAACCGCTCGTGGGCGCTGCTGTGGCCAGGCACCAAGCCCATGTCGTGGAACATGGCGCCGGCATACAGAAGCTCGGCATCGAACGTCAGCCCGCGTTCCCGGCCGGCAAGCGCCCCGAAACAGTAGACGCGGCTGGAGTGGTTGAAAAGCAGATCGGTCTCAGTGTCGCGCACGAACTCCGTGACGGCTCTGGCGAGGCTCGTGTTGGGGATCGCAACCTCATGGATTGCTGCCGCCTGGACTGCGTCCATCTCAGGCCGCCTTGGGCAGGGACAGGCCGTATCGTGCGGCCGGCTCGGTCCGCGACAGGTTGGGCGCCAGGGCCTGGCGGGCAGCCTCGAAGGCGGCCCAATCCGCAAGGTCGGGCAGCGACGGGATGGTGACGATCTCCCCCTGGTCGAGGCCAGCGAGTGCCGCGTCCACCATGTCCTCAGCCGACATGAGGATTGCGGCAGGCATGTTCGCTAGCCCGGGGCCGGCGACATCCCAGAATTCGGTGGCCGTGGCGCCCGGCAGGACCGCCTGCACGCGGATGCCCTTCTCGGCAAGCTCATGGTGGAGCGACCGGTTCAGGGCGAGGACGAACGCCTTGCTGCCGCCATAAACGCCGTTGAGCAGCTCAGGCGCGACGGCGACGATCGAGGCGACGTTGACGATCGTTCCTGTGCCGCGCGCGACGTAGCCGGGGACCACGGCATACGTCAGCCGGGTCAGGGCGCCGACGTTGAGCGCGATCATGTCGCTCATCTTGTCAACGTCCGAGACGAGCAGCGCCCCGGCTGATCCAACGCCTGCGTTGTTGACCAGCATGGTGACGCTGGCATCGGTGCGGAGAACGGTCTCGACCAGGGCAAGGTCGGCGGCGTCGGTCAGGTCGGCGACAATCGTCTCGACCGCACGGCCCGTGGCGTCGCTCAACCGGGTGGCAAGCGCGTGCAGGCGATTGCCGTTCCGCGCCACGAGGATCAGGTCGTAACCGCGCCGGGCAAGCCGGTCCGCGTAAACCGCACCGATGCCTGACGAAGCGCCGGTGATCAGGGCCGTCCCTTTATGTGTGTTGCTGGCCATTCTGTTGCCTCCGCTCCACCAGGCCGATGCCGGTGTTGGAGAGATTCCTATGCCCGCTCGCTTTTGACGTAAATGCCATATATACCACCTTTTAGGACACAGGAGATGCACATGCTGCGGCTCGGTTTCGTCGTCGCTCCCGGTTTCCAGGTGATGGGCTTCGGAGCGCTGTCCGTGTTCGAGTTCGCCAACCTTTCTGCCGGCGGCCCGTTCTACGATGTCCACCTGCTGTCGGAGTCGGGCAGCACGGTCCGCAGCTCGCTGGGCGTGAGCGTCCACACCGATGCGTTCGACGACAGCCACTTCGACACGGTCATCGTCGGCGGCGCCACGGGCCTTGCTGCGGCCACCCCGGGCCTCATCACGTTCGTGCAGCGCGCCCTGCTGCGGTCGCGGCGGGTGGCGTCCGTCTGCACCGGCGCATTCGTGCTGGCCGAGGCGGGAGTCCTCGACGGCCGCCGCGCGACGACCCATTGGGCACATGCCCGGGAGCTTCAAAGGCGCTATCCCGCGGTCAAGATGGAGGAGGACCGCATCTTCATCGTGGACGGGCCGGTATGGACGTCGGCCGGCATGTCCGCCGGCATCGACCTCGCGCTGAGCATGGTCGAGAAGGATCTCGGCGCGGAGATCACCCGCATGGTGAGCAAGGCGCTGGTCATCCATCACCGCCGCGCCGGGGGCCAGTCGCAGCATTCGGCGCTGCTTGAACTCGATGCCAAGTCCGACCGCATCCAGAGCGCGCTGGAGTATGCCAAGCGCAACCTGCACACGCCGCTGTCGGTCGAGCAGTTGGCCGGCGCCGCGCGCCTCAGCCCGCGCCAGTTCAGCCGGGCCTTCCACGCCGAGACGGGCCAGTCGCCGGCCAAGGCGGTGGAGAACCTGCGCGTCGAGGCGGCTCGCGTGATGATGGAGCAGGGGCGGCATCCCATTGACACCGTTGCCAACGAAACCGGCTTCGCCGACCGCGAGCGGATGCGGCGCGCCTTCCTGCGGGCGTATGGCCAACCGCCGCAAGCCATGCGCCGCAACGCCCGCGTCGAGCGGCCTGCCGCGAGCGCTGGAACCGGGTGAGTGCATAAACCGCCTGCGTCAGCTCACCAGCACGGCCTGGATGTCCCCGGTGCGGCGGGTCACGTTCATCGCCACCTCGTCGCCGGCCCGGCGCAGCCTGACGCTGATGCTGGCGCCCCCGACCTCCAGGTTCAGCAGGGACACCTCGTCCAGGCACTCGGGCAGGATTGGCCGGGTGAAGCGCACGGTGCGGTTGACCGGGTCGAAGCTTAGACCCAGGCAGGCCTGCAGCATCGCCAGCAGCGCCGTCGCGGACCAGGCCTGCGGGGAGCACGCGACCGGGTAGTCCACCGGCGCTTGCGCCCGGCGGCGGGGGAAGCCGCAGAACAGCTCCGGCAGACGCCGCAGCTCGGTGGCCTGGCAGGCGTCGAACATGGCGCCGAACAGCCGCGCGGCCTCGACCCGGCAGCCGTAGCGCGTCAGGCCCAGTGCGATCAACGCATTGTCGTGCGGCCAGACGGAGCCGTTATGGTAGCTCATGGGGTTGTAGCGCGGCTCGCCCGCCGCCAGCGTCCGCACGCCCCAGCCGCCGAAGAACGGCCGGGACAGCAGTTGCGCCGCGACCAGCGAGCCATGCTCCGGCGCGGCGATGCCGGTCAGCAGCAGATGCCCGGCGTTGGACGCGCGCACCCGGCAGGGCCGCTTCGCGCCATCCAGGGCGATGGCGTAGGTGCCGATATCCTCGCACCAGAATGCCGCCTCGAACGCCGTTTGCAGGGTAACAGCGCGGGCTTCAAGGGCCTCTGCCTCTGCTCCATGGCCCAGCTTGCGGGCGATGCCGGCCGCTGCCCGGCGTGCGGCGTAGGCATAGCCCTGCACCTCTGCGAGCGCGATGGCGCCCGTCGCCAGGGTGCCGTCGGCATGGAAGATGGAGTCGTGGCTGTCTTTCCAGCCCTGGTTGGCCAGGCCTTCCGGGGTCTGCCGGTGGTATTCGATGAAGCCGTCGCCGTCCCGGTCGCCGGGTCCATCAAGCCAGGCCAGCGCGGCCAGGATATTGGGCCACAGCTCGGCGGCCATCGCCAGGTCGCCAGTGCGGTCGAGGTAGGCGCCGGCCAGCATGACGAACAGCGGCGTGCTGTCCACGCTGCCGTAGTATCGGCGGAACGGCACCTCGCCCAGTTCCGCCATCTCGCCGTGGCGCACCTCGTGCAGGATCTTGCCGGGTTCGGCGTCGGCCGCCGGGTCGGTTGCGGTCGCCTGGTTCTTGGCCAGGTAGGCCAGCACGCCGCAGGTGATGGAAGGATCGATCCACAGGGTTTGCAGCGCCGTCACCAGCGCGTCCCGCCCGAAGGCTGCGCAGAACCAGGGCACGCCGGCATAGGGGTAGGCGCCGGTGTCCTTGTCGGTGACGAGCATGTAAAGGTCGCCGACCGAGCGGCGCATGGCCTCGTTGAACACCTCGTTGGAGGTGACGACTGCCGCAGCGCGGGCGCTTTCCCGGCGCAGGCGGCGGCGGGATTCATAGAGCGCCCGCTTGAAAGCGGGGCGTGGCGGCTCGGCCGCGGGTGCGGCATTGCAGGTGGCCTCGATGAACAAGAGCCAGGTCTCGCCGGGTGCGATGCTGCATTCGAACACGGCGCGTTGTTCGTTGAGCGACGCCGGCACAGGGCTGAACCGGAGCCGGGTCGTGCGGCACTGCCCGTCCAGGCCATCATAGGCCAGCGTCACGCTGTCCCGGCTGCACTCCGGCGGGAGGTGCGGGCCGTGGCTGGGGCGCGTCAGGCCGCGGGCCTCGAACAGGTCGGCGAAGTCGGCGGCGAAGTGCAGCTCGATCCTCACCTGTGCCGGGTGCTCGGCGAAGCTGTGCACCGATAGGCGCTCATGCAGGGTGGCCTGCCAAAGGAAGCGGGAGCGCCGCAGGTGCAGCATGTCCTGATCAATGACAGGCTGCCCGTCGCCGTGGCCGTCCGCATAAAGGTCCGGGTTGGCGAGGTCGCAGGTCAGCTCGGCATTGTCGTCGCGCAAGGTGGAGCTGAGCAGCACCGGCCGCCGGCTGCCGACGAGCAGCACGAGCTTGGACAGGTGGCGGGTGTCGCGGAAGTACAGCCCGTCCGTGCTGCCGAAAATGCCGGGCACGTCGCCGTCCGTGTCGAACACCCCAAAGGCATCGCCGCTTTTCAGCGTGCGGGTGCGGTGGGAGTGCAGCGATGCGGCGGCAGGGATGTGGAACTCACCCGGCACGGTCCCAAGCTGGGTCATGGCCAGGAGACCCGATGCCGGTTCATCCCGCGGCGCTCATTCTGCGGCGTTCGCGAGCAGGATGCGCGGCCCAACCTGCCGGGCTGCCAGATCCTGGTAGATCGCCATGTAGCCCTCCGCCATGCGCCGGGCAGTGAAGCGCGCCTCGAACGCGGCGCGCACCGCAGCGCGCGGCAGGCGGCCCAGGGACGCGACGGCGGCAACCGCGCCGGCCTCGTTCTCGACGATGAAGCCGGTCCGGCCATCCTCGACGATTTCCGGCACCGCACCGCGGTTGAACGCGATGACGGGCGTGCCGCAGGCCATGGCCTCGATCATCACCAGGCCGAACGGCTCGGGCCAGGAGATCGGCATCAGCAACGCGCGGGCGCCGGACAGGAAGGCGGGCTTCTCGGCGTCGGTGATCTCGCCCACCAGCTCCACGCCGCCTTCGGCCAGCATGGGCTGGATGACCGCTTCGAAGTAGGACCTGTCGGCGTCGCTGACCTTGGCTGCCATACGCAGGGGTAGGCCACAGGCACGGGCGATGCGTATGGCGCAGTCCGGACCCTTCTCCGGCGCGATGCGGCCCAGGAAGGCAAGGTAGTCGTGCGGGCCGGGCTGCGGCATCAGCAAGCCCGGCGGCAGGCCATGCGGCACCGTCCCAACCCAGCGCGCTTGCGGCAGCGGCCCGCGCTGGCTTGCAGAGATGCCGACGACGGGCACGTTCGGAAAGGCGTCGAACACCGGCTGCAGCTCGGGAAGATCCAGCCGCCCGTGCAGGGTGGTCAGGAACGGCGTGCGCTGCCGGCTGAACAGGCTGAACGGCCAGTAATCCATGTGGAAGTGCATGACGTCGAACTCGGCTGCGCGGCGCCGCACAGCTTCCATCAGCAGCATGTGCGGCGCGAGGGGGTCGCGGACTGCGGGATCGAGGCGCAGCGCCTGCGGCCACACGGCCTCCAGCTCGGCGGCGGTCACGCTGTCCCCGCTGGCGAACAGGGTGACGTCGTGGCCCATCGCGACCAATTCCTCCGTCAGAAATGAAACGACCCGCTCCGTGCCGCCATACAGGCGCGGCGGGACGGCTTCATGCAGCGGGGCGATTTGGGCGATGCGCAAGTGCTTGCTCCTGAGGAAAGGCGGATGGGCACGGCAAGGGCACGGCTTACTGCACCGACGAGCTGGCCTGGGGCAGCGTGGCGAGGACGCGGCGGATCTGCCGGACCCGCACCGCTGCGCCGACCAGGGGGACAAGGCCACGCTCCCAGGCTTGCAGGAACTGCAAGTCGTCGGCACGGGCGAGCGCGTAGGCCTGCTGGCTTTGGGCGATGTACGCCCCAGGCTGATCGTCGTGCTGGCCGTTGCTCATTCCAGACTCCCCCACGCGCATCGCCGCTGGACCCACCCAGATCCGTCCCGGCGACCTTAATACAGCGAAGGCAGGTGTCCGGGAGGGTTCGGAAACTACTCATGACCGGGCTGGCCCCCAGCCGGGAGGCTGGCGGGGCATGGCCGACCCCGGGCTGCTTCATCATTGGCCCACATGCTTGAACCTGGCACGATGGAGTCATGCCGATGATCCGCCCGCCTGCCCGTGCCTTGGAAGTCCGCCCGCGCCGCTGCCTCCGGCATCGCGCCAGCACAGCCCACGGGATTGCAGCGCCCAATCGGTCCCACGTGCCAAGCACGCCGGCATGACCCCGGAGCCGCTCGCCTTCATCGGCACCAGCGACCTTGCCGGGCTGGTCCGCGGCAAGTCGGTGCCGGCGCCGGAGATGCCGGGCCGCATGGAACACGGCGTGGGCATCGCACCGAGCAACCTGATGCTGTCGGTGTTCGGCCCGATCTTCGACACGCCCTTCGGCACCGCCGGCGACATGGCCCTGGTGCCGGACCCGGCAACCCGCACCCTTATCCCCATGCCGGACGGTTCAGACGTCCATCTGCTGCTCGGTGACTTCCGCGGCACCACGGGCATACCCTGGGAGTGCTGCCCGCGGCACTTCCTGCGCCGTGCCTTGGAGACGCTGGCATCGGAGCACGGACTGACACTGCTGTCCGCCTTCGAGCAGGAGCTGGTCTACACCGGGGTCGAGGAGCGCCCGGGGTCGCCCTATACGCTGGACGCGCTGCGGCGGCAGGGCCCGTTCGGCGGCACCCTGCTGGCGGCGATGCGGCGCGCGCGCATCGCTCCGGACTCCTTCCTGGCGGAATACGGCCCACGGCAATACGAAGTGACGGCTGGACCCGCCAACGGCCTGCGCGCCGCGGACGAGGCGGTGCTGGTGCGCGAACTGGCGCGGGCCGTGGCGGCCCGGCTCGGCCACCGCGCCATCCTGGCGCCGATGCTGCACCCCGACGGCACCGGCAACGGCACCCACATCCACTGGAGCCTGCTGGACGCCGCCGGGCA
>CAXTDP010000044.1:0-15990 GCA_964242295.1 uncultured Acetobacteraceae bacterium
AGATATAACGTCCTACTCCCTCTCCCTCCGGGAGAGGGTCGGGGTGAGGGAAGCCGCACGGACCGCGCCTTATAACGCAAAGCCAAATGGCACCTGCATAACCAGGGCCAGGTTCTGCGGTTTCCCTCACCCCAACCCTCTCCCGAAGGAAGAGGGAGCGGCACGCCCAGCCCTACAACCCCAAAGCCCGAGGCAAAGCCAGCGAGATAGCCGGCACATAAGTCACCAGCACCAAGAACCCCAGCATCACCAGCAGCCAAGGCCAGACCGCCATCGTCAGCTCGGTAATCCCCATCCGAGCAATCCCCGAAGCCACATAAAGGTTCAGCCCCACCGGCGGATGGCACAGCCCCACCTCCATATTGACCGCCATCAGCACCCCAAGGTGCACGGGATCAACCCCCAACCCCTTGGCAATGGGAAACAGGATCGGCGCCATAATAAGCAAGATGGACGTAGGCTCCATCACGTTCCCCGCCACCAGCAGCACCCCGTTCACCACCAGCAAAAACACCCAAGGCTCGAAGTGCCGCTCGATAATCCACGCTGCCATAGCCTGCGGTATATTCTCGCTAGTCATCAGGAACGAGAACAGCACCGCGTTGGTAATGATATACAGCAGCATGGCGCTGGTATTGGCCGCATTCAGCAGCACCCGCGGCACATCCCGCAGCCCCATGTCGCGATACACAAACACCGCGATCACGAAAGCATACACCGCCGCCACCGCCGCCGCCTCGGTCGGCGTGAACACCCCGCCATAGATCCCGCCCAGCACGATGCCGATCAGCGCCAATCCCCAGAACGACTCCCGGAACGCCGTGAACCGCTGTCCCCAGCTCGCCGCCGCCATCCGCGGATAGCCCTTCCGCCAAGCTATTACCCCCGTAAGCCCGGCCAGCAGCACCGCCAGCATCAGCCCTGGCAGCACCCCCGCCATGAACAGCGCCCCGATGCTGGTATTGGTGGAAACGCCATACAGCACCAGGATCACCGAGGGGGGTACCAGGATGCCCAGCGCCCCCGACGTGGTGATCACCCCGGCGCCGAACCCCTTGGGATAGCCATGGTCCACCATCGCCGGCAGCATGATGCTGCCGATCGCCACCACCGTCGCCACGCTCGACCCCGACACCGCCGCAAACAGCGCGCTGGCCGCAACCCCAGCCAACCCCAGCCCGCCGGGCCAGTGCCCGACGAGCGAAGTGGTGAAGCGGATCATCCGCCGAGCCACCCCGCCATGGGTCAGGAAGGTCCCCGCCAGGATAAAGAACGGGATCGCCATGATCGAGAAGTTATCAAGCCCGGTGAACAGCTTCAGCCCGACGCTCTCGATCGGCACCGTCGTCATCGTGAACAGGAACAGCAGCACCGTCGTGCCCAGCGCGATGCTGATCGGCATCCCCGTCAGCATCAGGGCGATCAGCAGCCCGAAGATGATGGCGGCGCTCAACGGATCGGCGCCCGCTCGGCCTCGTTGGCGGCTTCAATCGCCTCGGCCTCGTCGGTCACCCCCGCGACCTCATGGGCGTGGTGCGGCAGCTCGCCGCCGCGCCCATACGTCCAGGCAACCTGCAAAAACCGGAAGCACATCAGGTAAGACCCAAGCGGGATGCACAGATAAATAACCCAGCTCGGCCACTCCAGGTCCGGCGTGGTCTGGTCCGTGCCCATCAGCCCCCAAACGAAGCTGGCGCCCATCGTCCCCACCGCCGCCGTGAACCCGGCGCCGCACAGCAGCCCGAACAGCACCACCACCCGCTGCCGGGACGGCCGCAGCTTCCGCACCACCACGTCCACGCCCACATGGATGCCGGTCCGCACCCCGTAGGCCGCGCCGAACTTCGCCATCCAGATGAACATGAAGATGCACAGTTCCTGCGCCCAGGTCAGGTCTATGCCGCTGACCAGCGGATACAGCAGCGCTGTCCCCGCCGCGAACCTGTGCACCACGGAGGCGAAGATCAGCAGCGTCGCCCCAGCCATCAGGCTGGCGATGATCGTCTCCTCCAGCCGGTCTAGGATGCGCAGCGGCAGGGCTTTCATACCACTTGCCATCTATTCTGGCCCCTACCGCTCGTAGCCCGGTATTGCGAGCCGCCCTTGCATCGCGACACTCCAGGGCCGCAGAGGCGAGGTCGGCCGCTTCCTAGACCACCCCGCCGCTGCGCCCCTCGCACTGGCAAAAGGACAGCACCATCCGCCGCGGCGATGGGGCACGGCCATCGACGTCAGCTAACCCCCGTCTCCCGCCGGAACTCCTCGATGGTGTCCTTGCCCACCCGGCCGGTCATCTCCGCCTGCACCGGCTCCAGCGCCCGGCGCCACGCCGCCTTCTGCTCCGGCGTCAGCTCGATGAACTGGATGCGGCCGCCACGGCGCATCTCGGCCATGGCATCGTCGTTGTCCTTCTGCGCCGAGTCGTTGGCATACGCCGTCGCCTCCGCCATCGCCTTCGACAGCGCCTCCCGCACCGGACCCGGCAGCCCGTCCCAGAACTTCTTGTTCACGATCACCGCATAGCCGATGTAGCCATGATCGGACAGCGTAGCGAACTTCTGCACCTCGTGGTGCTTCTGGGTGAACATGTTGGACGGCGTGTTCTCCGACCCGTCCACCACGCCCGTCTGCATCGCCTGGTAAACGTCCGAGAACGCCAGCACCTGCGGCAGCGCCCCCAGCGCCTTCATCTGCGCCTCCAGCACCTTGCTGGACTGTATCCGCATCTTGAGGCCGCGGAAGTCCAAAGGCTCCCGCAACGGCTTATTCGCGCTCATGATCTTGAAGCCGTTGTCCCAATAGGCCAAGCCGGTGATGCCCTTGCCCTCCAGCCTGCGGAACAGCTTGGCCCCCAGCGCCCCGTCCGTGACCCGGCGCAACGCCGCCTTGTCCGGCAGGATATACGGCAGGTCGAACACCTCGAACTCCCGCGCCCCCAACGGCCCGAACTTCGACAGCGACGGACACAGCATCTGCACTGCGCCGAGCTGCAGCGCCTCGACCTCCTCCTTGTCTTTATAAAGCTGCGAGTTCGGGTAAACCTCGACCTTGACCCGGCCCTCCGTGTAGCGTTCGGCCAACTCCTTGAACCGGTCGGCACCCTTGCCCTTCGGCGTGTCAGGCGCAACGACATGGCTGAACCTAATGACGACCGGCGCATCGGCGGCCGGCGCCTGCCCAGCCGCGGCGGCGAGCGTGGCGGCAAGTCCGGATTGCAGCAGGGTGCGCTTGGCGATCATGGGCGTCCTCCGTATCGGGTGCGGCCTTGGAGCCGTCTCGTGGTCCGTTCGCGGGCGCCGTCATTGCCAAGCGTCCAGCGCCGCGGCAATCCAGCAGCCGGCAGGCCATCAGTCTCGCCTGCGGATCGCCGCGCCGCAAGCGGGTCGCAACAACGCCCGCCAGGGCGCCGGATCGCAATAACGCCTGCGAGGGTTTCAGCAGGACCCGCCTGCCGAGGCGTCAGTAAGACCGCGGCATTCCCAGCACGTGCTCCGCCAAATAGGACAGGATCAGGTTGGTCGAGATCGGCGCCACCTGATACAGCCGGGTTTCCCGGAACTTGCGTTCCACGTCATATTCCTCGGCAAAGCCGAACCCGCCAAACGTCTGGATGCACGCATTCGCCGCCTCGAACGAAGCATCCGCGGCCAGCATCTTCGCCATATTGGCCTCCGCCCCAGGGTTTGCGCCGCCCTCATAAAGCCGCAGCGCCTCCCGCACCATCAGCTCGGCCGCCCGCATGTTGGCGTAGGCGCGAGCGATCGGGAACTGCACCCCCTGATTCTGCCCGATCGGCCGCCCGAACACCTGCCGGTCCCGCGCATAGGCGCTGGCCTTCTCGATAAACCACTTGGCATCGCCCACGCATTCCGCCGCGATCAGGATTCGCTCGGCATTCATGCCGGACAGGATATATCGAAAACCCCTGCCCTCCTCGCCCACCAGGTTGGCCGCCGGTATCCGCATGTCGTCGAAGAACACCTCGCAGGAATTGTGGTTCATCATCGTGCGGATCGGCCGGATCGTCAGGCCGCGGTCCCTGACCGTCCGCATGTCCACGATGAAGGTGCTGAGGCCGTCGGTCTTCTTCGCCACCTGGTCCCGCGGCGTCGTCCGCGCCAGCAGCAGCATTAGGTCGGAATGCTCCGCCCGCGACGTCCACAGCTTCTGACCGTTCACCACATACTCGTTGCCCTCCCGCCGGGCGGTAGTACGAAGCGCCGTGGTATCGGTCCCGCTTGTCGGCTCCGTCACGCCGAACGCCTGCAGGCGCAGCTTCCCATCGGCGATCTGCGGCAGATACTCGGCCTTCTGCGCCGGGCTGCCGTGGCGCAGGATGGTACCCATGATATACATCTGCGCGTGGCAGGCGCCGCCGTTGCAGCCCTGGCGCTGCACCTCCTCCAGGATCGCCGCGGCGGCCGACAGCGGCAGCCCGGCGCCGCCATACTCCTCCGGGATCAGCGCCCCGAGATACCCGCTTTCCGTCAGCGCCTGCACGAACTCGGTCGGGTAGCCCCGCACCTCGTCCAGCTTGCGCCAGTATTCGCCGGGGTAGCCGGCGCACAGCCGCGCCACGCCCTCGCGGATTTCGGCTTGGGCGTCAGCGCCAACGGACATGCCATCCATGGTGATCTCCTCCCGGGCGTCGGCCCGAACCCTTCATATCGTGCGCCCGCCGTCAACTGGCAGCCCGATGCCGGCGCCGAACCCGCTCCCGTGCGCCACCAATCCCGCCTCAGCCTAGCTACTAGGCGAAGTCGCGCCGGATTGCCTCGCCATGCTCCCCGATGCCAGGCACCGGCCCCAAGCGAGGCGCCGCCCCGTCACGGATCGCAGGAGGTGCTACGATGGAAGCCACCCCCCCGGGCGTGCCCACATCAACCCGGCGCAGCGCGGGATGCGCGCCCAGTTCCGCCACCCCGTTGACGAACCCATAAGCCGTCCCGGCCGCAGTGAAACACGCCGCCGCCTGCTCCCGCGTCAGCAGCCCAATGCTGGCCGCGACCCGGGCATCCACCACCGGACGGTTGGCGACCCGGGCGGTATTGTCCTGGAAACCGGGTTTCCCCGCCAAATCCACCTCACCCAAAACCACCGCGCAAAACCGCGCCCATTCCCGTTCATTCTGAATTGAAATCAGCACCAATTGACCATCCGCCGTCGCGAATGCGCCATAGGGACAGATGGACGGATGCGCCAATCCCGCCCGCTGCGGAACCTGGCCGGTCCCCTCGTAATACAGCAGCGGCACGTTCATCCAGTCCGCCATCCCATCGAACAGGCTGGTCTCGATCCGGGCGCCCTGCCCGGTGATCCCCCGGGCGATTAGCGCCTCAAGCACCGCGGCATGGGCCGACATGCCGCAGGCGATGTCGCACACCGAAACCCCCACGCGGCCCGGCCCCGCGGGATGCCCGGTGATGGACGCCAGCCCGCTTTCCGCTTGGACCAGCAAATCATACGCCTTCATGTCCGCGGCACCATGCCCGGCGCCATAGCCGGATATGTCCACGGTAATCAGCCGGGGATAGCGCTGCCGCAGCTCCACCGACCCGAACCCGGCACGGGCCGCCGCTCCGGGAGCCAAGTTCTGGATGAACACGTCGGCACACCCCAGGATGCGGTGCAGCAACGCCGCATCGTCCGGTGCCTTGATGTCGGCCACCAGGCTCTGCTTGCCGCGGTTCAGCCATACGAAGTAGCTGGACAGCCCGGCAACCGCCCGATCATAGCCCCGGGCAAAGTCACCCTCCGCCCGCTCAACCTTGATGACCCGCGCACCCGCGTCGGCCAGGCGGGAGCTGCAATACGGCGCCGCAACCGCTTGCTCCAGCGACAGCACAAGCAAACCATCAAGCGCCCGCCCCGGCACCTGCTGCTGCCCTGGCGTCATCGTGCCGGCCTAACCCGATACCGGACTCCGCCGGTTTGCCCCATCATCCAGTGCGACAGCCCGGACTTTTGAAAAATAATGGCGTCCATCGAAAACAACAATGTCCGGTAAAGAACCGTTTCGCCATTACCGCACATTTCGGACCAGGGCTTGCCCTATCCAGCAACTGCGATGGAGGCCGCATTGCCAACCGCAGTCAAACGGCGCGGCACCGGCATCATCCAACCGTTCTGCTGCCAGCGGCGACGTTCGGTTTCAGTTGTTCTTCGCCTTGTAGTTCGGCAACCACCATTTAACCGGCTGCGCTTCCCGCTCGGCAGCGGGAACTGGCGTGGGCTTGCGGCGTACCTGCTTGGCTTGGGTCACCGCCAAACGCTGGACAGCTTCCTGCCGGGCGGCTTCCGCGGCTTCACGGGCCTGGCGTTCCGTCGCCAGGAAGTCGCTATGCGCCAGCTCCGCATGGGTCAGGCGGGTTTGCAGTGCCTGGGACGCAAGCTGCGCGTCATGCAAGGCGCGCCGCGTGGCGGCATGGGCGCTCTTCTCAGCCTCAAGCGAGGCTTCAAGCTCAGAAATGCGGGCTCTGAATGGCGCCGTCGCATCTTCGGAGCGGTTGAGGACCACAACCGGCACCCCGCCATCCTGCACGAACTTGTGCCGGGCGCGGGCCTGATCGGGGCGTTGCTGCGGGGCGGGGCGTCCAGGACCTTGCAGGCCAAGGGCGCGGCGCATCTGGTTTTCCACGGCCTGCGTATCGCTGGCGGGGATTGGGGAGGGTTTGTTTCGATCCGACATCTGCCTCTGGTATCGCTGAAATGGGTGGAGCTGGCCGCGAAGGCGTCCTGCAATAAGCTGCGTCAGGCCCTTGGTGCATCCCGCGGCACACGCCCCTCAAGGGGATAAGCGGGATCGGTATAGCCCGGCGTAGAGGGATGGCCGGCTGGAACGAGTCCATCCACAACGTCTTCATCTTCCCGAGTGAAGCAATAGTCAAGTGCGCCGATGTAATCGGCCCAATGCTCTTCTGTACGCGGCCCCGCAATAGCGCCAGTCACAAATTTGTTGTTCAGCACCCACGCCAGTGCGAATTGCCCCGGCGTGATGCCGCGCGACCGCGCGTGGGCGGCCAAGGTTTCGGCAATCTCCAGGCTTTCCCGCCGGAACTCGGTTTCCATGATCCGCTTGTCCTGCCGCCCTGCACGACTCCCCTCCGAAGGAGCCGCGCCAGGCCGGTATTTGCCCGTCAATACGCCGCGCGCCAACGGCGAGTATGGGAACACGCCCAGTCCCAAATGCGCGCAGGCCGGCAGATGTTCAACCTCCGGCATACGGTTCAAGGCGTTGTAATAGGGCTGGCTGACAATCGGCCGGCCGATGCCGGCGAGGTCGCACAGGCGGCAGATCTCGGCGACGCGCCAGGACCGGTAGTTGGACACGCCGAAATACCTGATCTTCCCCGCCCGCATCAGGTCGCCCATCGCCTCCACCGTTTCCCGCAGCGGAGTGGCGTGATCCTCCTTGTGCAGATACAGCACGTCAATCACCTCCGCACCCAAGCGGCCCAGGCTCGCGTCCACGGCGTCAAAGGCGTGGCGCCGGGACAGGCCCCCATCGTTCGGGCCAGGGCCGGTCGGCTTGGCGAGCTTGATCACCAGCACCCACCAGGTGCGCCGGGCGGCGATGGCGCGCCCGGTGATGCGCCCGGATTCGCCGCCCACATAAACATCCGCGGTATCAATGAAGTTCACCCCGGCGTCCGCCGCCTGGCCGATGATCCGGTCCGCCGCCGCATCGGTTGGCCCGCCGAACATCATCGTGCCAAGACAAAGCGGCGACACGCGCAGGCCGCTGTGTCCGAGGTTGCGGTATTCCAATGGACTTGCTGCGTTACGCCGCGCGGGCCAGGCGCTGTTCCGCCGTGCCCAGCCGCACGACGATAGGCTTGTGGTCGGACGCCGCCCGCAGCAGGGCCTGCGCCTCGACGCAGATCAGCCCGCGCACCAGGCACCGGTCCAACCGCAGCGGCAGCACGTCCAGCGAATTATGCGTCGGCTCCCGCGGACCCACGTCGCGGAAGCCGCGCAGCATGGCAGGGCCGACCAGGTTGTAGTCGCCCAGCACCGCCGCCCGGGGCGGCAGCGCCTGGGCGATGCAGCGCAGTTGCCGCCGGTTCAGCAACTGTCCATGCGACAGGTGGACATTGGCCACCGAGAACGGGCCGAGGTCTATGATCTGGCACACCCGCTCGAACAGCGCCCCGGCCGGCAGCACGACCACTTCCGGCTTCGGCAGCGGAGTCGGACTCCACATCGCCAGCCCATGGATGCGGCCCGGCAGCAGCACGCGCGCATAGGTGCCGCCGATCCGGGACGGCAGCTCGTCTATGCGCTGGGTCGCCTCCTGCATCAGCAACAGGTCCGGGCGCTCGCGCCGGGCTAATGCCGCCACGTCATCCAGGCTGGCCCCGGTCAGGCGCAGCAGGTTCCAACTGACGATCTTGATCATCGGATCGCCCGGCGGGCGCATGGTCCGCTGGGTAATCTGAGGCGTGCGGGCGCGCCGAAGCAGCATGTGCATTCCCTGTTGGCGTCGTTTCGGGCAGCGGCCCGCTCCGGGACAGCCGCAGCCGCCAGGCGCGGACCAGCAGCGTCACCCCGATCCAGGCGGCAATGGCGGCAATCGGTATGGTAAGCAAGCGCGGTGCCGCGACCGCCGCAATGGCAAGCGCCAGCAGGATGCCGCCGCCCGCCGCCATCACCCTGGACTCCGCCGGCCCCAGCGCACGGTGGTCGGTGATCGCGGCGCCGACGGCGCTGCCCAGGCCAACCGCGCCCGCAGCGAGCCGCCCAGGACTGCCGCGCCGCGCCGGGCCACCCTTGCGGTGCTTGGAATGCACCCGGCCGAGGTCCAGCACGATCTCGGTCGCACCCTGCAGGTCCTGCTCGAACATCGCCTCCATCTCCGCGGCGAAGCCCTCGTCCTCAACCGCGACATCCAGTTCCCAATTACCCATCCAGCTCGCGAGGTTGAGGTTGCTCGACCCGATCCTGGCCCAACGCCCGTCCGCCACGGCGGTCTTGGCATGCAGCATCGGCCCGTTCCACTCGTAAACCCTGATCCCCGCCTCCAGCAGGGAACGGTAGCCGGCACGGGACAGCGCCTTGGCAACCGGGATGTCGGATGGCCCCGGCACCAGCAGGCGTACGTCCACCCCGTCGGCAGCCGCGTCGCACAACGTGCGGACATAGGACGTGGTGCCGACGAAATAGGCATCCGTCAGCCAAAGCGAGCGCCGGGCCATCCCGGCGATCAACTGGTCGAGCCGGTATAGCCCCATCGTGTTCGGCCGGCTGCCGATCACCCGCAGCGACACCGCCCCGGCCGCCGCCGGCGGCGCTCCCAGGCCTGCGTCCGGCAACGCGCCTCCCGCCTCCGCCCAGCTCTGGGCAAAGGCCGCCCGCAAGTCGGCCACGGCCGGACCGCGCAGCTCGACGCCGGTGTCGCGCCAAGCCGCCAGCTTGCGGCTGGGATCGCCCACCCATACCTTCGCGACGCACAACCCGGAAATGAAGCCGACCTCGCCATCCACGCAGACGGTCTTGCGGTGGTTGCGGCTCAGCCAGCCAAAAGGGCTGTCCAAGCGTGGCGGGTTGAAGCAACGGACCTCTGCGCCCGCGGTTCGCAGGTTCCGCCAATAGCTCCGCGGAACCTGGCCGAAGCAGCCCATCCAGTCATAAAGCACCCGGACCGCCACGCCCTCGCGCGCCTTCGCCGCCAGGGCATCGGCAAAGCGGCGTCCAACGGCATCGTTGCGGAAGATGTAGTTCTCAAAGTGGACGTGGTGGCGCGCCCCCGCAATCGCGGCCAGCCACGCGCCATAGTTCTCGTCGCCGTCCCGCAGCAAACGGAGCGCATTGCCTTCGACGGAGAACGCACCGGCGACGCGGCTGAACAACTGCTCGACGATGATCCGGGATAGCGGGCGCTGCCCATCCACCGCCGGGTCGGGCGCCACGTCGCCGCGCCCGGGACGGCGCCCGGCCTGCACGCTCGGCCGACCCTTCAGCAACTTGCCGCCCAGCCGGCGCAACGTTCGGCCACGCATTGCAATCCCTCGCAACCGCTGAGAACCCGTCGCGGTAAGCGGCACCAGGCCTGCACCGGATTTTGCGTCCTGGAAACGGAAAAACCGCAGTCCCGATATGGTTGATCGAGGCAACGGCATGACGCACGGAGGCCATCAAAGACCGGCAGGACCGGCCCGCAGCCGACCGGGACAGATCCTGATCCCAGGCTGGCGCCGCCAGCCTGGGATTTGTCTCTGGTCCAAACCAGTCCTTGTGGGGCTGGTCAGGTCCAATGCGCTACCTGACCCGGGTGGTTCCGACGTTGCCCTGCGGCACCGGGGCGGGATAGGCCATGTTGCCGGTGTCCGGGGTGCGCGGCCCCACCACGGTCGTGCCGATGTTGCCCTGCGGCACCGGGGTCGGGTAGGCCATGTTGCCGGTATCCGGCGCTTGCCGCCCGACAACCGTATTCCCGACGTTGCCCTGCGGCACCGGGGTCGGATAGGCCATGTTGCCGGTATCCGGGCGTTGCACAGGACGCTGGACGGGACGCTGGGTGGTCTGCGCCAGTGCTGGTCCAGCACCAGCAAGCCCAGCGAGCGCGAGCGCGAGAGTAAAAGCCTTCATGATCGGATCCTTCCTATTGTTCTCCGGTCAAACCGGGTTGGCTTGTCAGCAGACGAACAAAAGCACGATGAACGCACCGTTGGCAAAATGGTTGATGCAGGTCCAATCGCCCTGGTGAGGCGGAAAGTCCAAAGACTCCGCCCCAGTGTCCCCTCGTCTGATTGTGAACGTGGCCTTACCCGTTGGCTGGCGCAACCCCCGGCCTGGACCCCGGCCGGCCCCATTGCAGGCCGGCTTCATCGCAGGCCGGCGCCGGGTCCACCAGGCGGCAGCGCCGCCGTGGTCCTCGACGGGGTGCAGGCCGCGGGGTAGCTATGGAAACAACAGCCCGCTCCTGCGTCCTGGGCTGTGCCAATCACCCCTTGGGAGAACATGATGCGCTACCTGCATACGATGGTCCGCGTGGCCGACCTGGACCGTTCGCTGGAGTTCTGGTGCGGCAAGCTGGGCCTGAAGGAAGTCCGCCGCGTGGACAACGAGGGCGGCCGCTTCACCTTGGTGTTCCTCGCCGCGCCTGAGGACGAAGGCCCGGCCGAGCAGACCAAGGCGCCGCTGGTGGAGCTGACCCACAACTGGGACCCGGAGGAGTATGGCGCCGGCCGCAACTTCGGCCACCTGGCCTACAGCGTGGACGACATCTACGCCCTGTGCCAGCGGCTGATGGATGGGGGCGTCACCATCAACCGGCCGCCGCGCGACGGCCACATGGCGTTCGTGAAGTCCCCGGACGGCATCTCCATCGAGCTGCTGCAAGCCGGCGGAGCCAAGCCCAAGCAAGAACCCTGGGCCAGCATGACGAATACCGGCACCTGGTAGCAACCGCGCCGGGCGGGCCGGCCAGCGCCCTGCTGGCCCGCATTCAGGCCCTGCAATCCAAGACCACCGACCGTGGCTGCACCGAGCACGAGGCGATGGCCGCCGCCGCCAAGGTCGCGGAGCTGCTGGACCGCCACGGCCTGCTCCTATCCGACGTCGAGCTGCAGGCCCAGCCTTGCAGCCGTGCCGAGCTTGCAACCGGGCGCAGCCGCATCGGCCCCCTCGACGAGTGCGGCCCGGCCGTCGCCGCCTACTTCGACTGCCGCTCCTGGTTCGAAACGGACGTGGAGGGCCGGCTGCGCCACGTCTTCTTTGGCCTGCCGGGCGACGTGCAGGCCGCCATCTACCTGATGCGCCTGGTCGCCCAGGCCTTCGAAACCGAGGCCAACCATTTCCGCGCCAGCCCGGCCTACACCCGCGGACGCGGCGGACGCCGGCGGGCGCTGCACACCTCCTTCGTGCTCGGCCTGTCCCAGGGAATCCAGGCCCGCCTGCAAGCGATGCGGACGGAGCGCGACGCGGCGGTGCAGGACTCCTCCGGGCGCAGCCTGGTGCTGGCCAAGGCCGGGGTGGTCGAGGCCGAGATGGCGCGTCTCGGCCTGCGCTTCCGCACCCGCAACCCGGTGGAACCGCTCGTGGACCCCGCCGCATACGGCGCCGGGCACGACGCCGGCCAACGGTTCGAAGCCCGCCAGGCGCTGGAAAGGGACCAGGGCCGATGAAGGCCGAACCGCTGACGGACCTGCCGCGCGAAGGTCTCCGGTGCAGGCAGGTCGGCGCAGCCGTGCATGTCGTCGCGCATCCAAACGAAGCCGCAACCGAAGTCGCGTGCAAACGAGAACCCGATGCCCGGCCAGCCGTTGAAACCTTGCACCCGCAACGGAGGTTGTGATGTCGGACGACACTGAGATCAATGAAACCCGCGAGCTTATCGCCTCCGACAAGGTGGAGGGCACCGCGGTGTTCGACCGCGAAGGCACACGGCTGGGCACGATCCACAATTTCATGGTGGACAAGCGCAAAGGCCAGGTTGCTTACGCCGTGCTGAGCTTCGGCGGCTTCCTGGGCATGGGCGAAAGCTACCATCCCCTGCCCTGGCGCATGCTGACCTACGACACCGGCCTAGGCGGCTACGTCGTCGGCCTATCCCGCCAGGAACTGGAAGCGACCCCCGCCTACCCAACCAGCAGCGTCCCCGACTGGTCCGAAGGCGTAATAGCAACCTGACCCGTCCCCCTCTCTCTCCGGGAGAGGGCCGGGGTGAGGGGGTCTTGGTCGCGGAGCGGAGCACAAACCGCGCCGGAGAGCTAAGCCCCGCACCAGGCCAAGACCGCATGCGATCTGCCTCACCCCGGCTCTAGACCGCCAAGCGGTCCAAATCTGGACACCACCCAGCCCGCCGCCTCTTCCCGCATCGCCACCCTGGAGTCGGCGCTCGGCGGCCCGCTCCGCGACCGCCGCCGCAAGCCATCGGTGATCCCGCGGGACATCGCCACACCAAGCTAAGCCGAACGCCTCCTGGCGCTGCACAGCGAAACGCAGGCAGCAATAGGCAGCCCCGACGATCTGCACGGCACCGTCCGCCCCGGCATGGCGGGCGCTGCACGACCTGGCAGCGCGGCCAATCCCAACCTGCGCCCGCGGCGCCGCGCCTCGTGCCGAACTGACCAAGCTGTTCAGCCGCCCTGACCTGCCGCCCCGCAACATCGCCAGCAGCCCACAGGCGAACTGGCATTGATCCAGGCCAAACCCGCCCCGCATCCATTGTCGTTCCAGGCCTGCTGGGCCGACACGCCAGGCAGCGGCCGTGCCGCCGCAATGACCCGGCTAGCCCAGCAGGCAACCGGGAACGCTGTAGCGGAAGAAAGCTAAAAATCGGCGGCATCCGCGC
Organism: uncultured Acetobacteraceae bacterium; assembly: GCA_964242295.1. Taxonomy (GTDB): domain Bacteria; phylum Pseudomonadota; class Alphaproteobacteria; order Acetobacterales; family Acetobacteraceae; genus DASWOJ01. The sequence continues at coordinate 13,295 of CAXTDP010000044.1, forward strand.
CGCAGCCCGCCCCGCCTATGCCGCCAGTTCGCCATCAGGCCGAGACCGGCAGCTTCGACAACCCACCGCGGTCAACCACCATCGGCACCGACGATTTGCAGAGCAGGGCCATGCCGTGCGGAAATAGCTGCATCGCAGCAAAGGACGCTTCAATGCCCGACACCCTCCCCCACGCTGCCCGGGAGACTCGCCGCCTGCCTCGCAGCGGCGCCCGCGCCGGCCACACCTCCGGCCAAGCCGCAGACCATGTGCAGGGCAGCGTCGCCATCGTGCCCGGCGCCCATGCCGCCGACTTCAAGCCGTCCTGCCGGCGTAACGCCGATCCCTGCCCCGTGCCGGCGATGTCCCAGCCAGGCCGTCCGCATCTGCCAGCGCCGGGCGGCGACCTGGACATACGGACCGACCTAATGCACACGGCGGCCCCGCTGCACGCGACGGCCTAAGCGGATGGACGCTCCACAGGCCGGCTGGCAGTTCTGGGTGGACCGCGGCGGCACCTTCACCGACCTGGTCGCCCGCGCGCCCGACGGCACCCTGACCACCCACAAGCTGCTGAGCGAGAACCCCGGCCGCTACCGCGACGCCGCCGTGGCCGGGATCAAGCAGGTCCTGGGCCTCGCGCTCGACCAGCAAATCCCGCCCGGCCTGGTGGACCAGGTCCGCATGGGCACCACCGTAGCCACCAACGCCCTGCTGGAGCGCAAGGGCGAGCGCACCCTGCTCCTGGTGAACCAGGGCTTCGCCGACCTGCTCCGCATCGGCAACCAGGCCCGGCCCCGCCTGTTCGACCTGGACGTGCGCCTGCCGTCCCTGCTGCACGAACGCGTCGCCGAGGTCCCCGGCCGCGTCGCCGTGGACGGCGCCGAGGTGGAGCCGCTGGACGAATCAGCCGCCACCACCGCCTTCCAGGCCGCCTACGCCGACGGCATCCGCGCCTGCGCCATTGCCCTGATCCACGCCTGGCAGCACCCGGCCATGGAGCACCGCCTGGCCGAGCTGGCCCGCGCCGCCGGCTTCACCCAAGTCTCCGTCAGCCACGAGGTCAGCCCCCTCCTGCGCCTGGTACCCCGCGGCGACACGACGGTAGTGGACGCCTACCTATCCCCAATCCTGCGCCGCTACGTCGAGCAGGTCTCAACCGAGCTCTCCGGCGTCCGCCTCTACTTCATGCAAAGCAACGGCGGCCTGGCCCAAGCCGACCGCTTCGGCGGCAAGGACGCCATCCTCTCCGGCCCGGCCGGCGGCATCGTCGGCGCCGCCCGCACGGCTGGCATGGCCGGGCTCGACCGCATCATCGGCTTCGACATGGGCGGCACCAGCACCGACGTGGCCCTGTATGACGACGCCTTCGAGCGCGCCTTCGAAACCGAGGTCGCCGGCGTCCGCATGCGCGCCCCGATGATGGCGATCAACACGGTGGCGGCCGGCGGCGGCAGCATCCTGCACTTCGACGGCGCCCGCATCCGCGTGGGACCCGACAGCGCCGGCGCCAACCCCGGCCCGGCCAGCTACCGCCGCGGCGGCCCTTTGACGGTGACCGACGCCAACGTCTGCGTCGGCAAGCTGCAGCCCGCGCACTTCCCGCCGATCTTCGGACCCGACGGCAACGAGCGCCTGGACCGCGACGCCGCCCTCGCCGGCTTCACCGCCCTAGCGGACCAGATGGCCGAGGCCACCGGCACCCGCCAGGACCCACGGGCGGTAGCAGAAGGCTTCCTCCGCGTCGCCGTCGCCAACATGGCGAACGCCATCAAGCAGGTCAGCGTCGCCAAAGGCCACGACGCCGCCCGGTTCGCCCTGCAATGCTTCGGCGGCGCCGGCGGCCAGCACGCCTGCCTGGTCGCGGACGAGCTGGGCATGGAAACCGTGTTCATCCACCCCTACGCCGGGGTGCTGTCCGCCTACGGCATGGGCCTAGCGGACCAGACAGTCCTGCGAGAGCAGGCGGTGGAGCGCCCCTTCGACCCCGCCGCCATGCCCGCGCTGGAAGCACTGGCCGATCAGCTCGCCGCCGCCGCCTCCGACGAGTTGGCCAGCCAAGGCGCCGCCGCCGCCGCAATCCAGGTCCGCCGCACCGTCCACCTGCGCTACGAGGGCACCGAGGCCGCCCTACCCGTCCCCCTGCAGGACGCCGCCGCAACGCTGGACGCCTTCACCTCCGCGCATCGCACCCGCTTCGGCTTCGCCACCCTAGGCCGCCCCGTGGTGGCCGAGGCCATCGCCGTCGAGGCAACCGCCCCCGGCGAGGCCATCACGGAGCCAACCCTACCCCCCCGCACCAGCGGCGCCCCCGAAGCCGTGGACACCGTGCCCATGTGGACCGGCGCCGCCGAACACCCCACGCCGGTTTACGAGCGCACCGCCCTCCTAGCCGGCGACCGCCTCCCCGGCCCGGCCCTGGTCCGCGAAGCCAACGCCACCACCGTCATCGAGCCCGGCTGGACCGCCGAGGTCACGCCGCAAAACCACATGATCCTACGCCGCACCGAACCCCTCCCCAGCCGGATCGCCGCCGGCACCGAACGCGCCGACCCCGTGCTGCTGGAACTGTTCAACAACCTATTCATGAACGTGGCCGAGCAAACCGGCGCCGTACTGCAAAACACCTCCATGAGCGTGAACATCAAGGAGCGCCTGGACTTCTCCTGCGCCATCTTCGACGCGTGGGGCAACCTGGTCGCCAACGCCCCGCACGT
>CAXTDP010000045.1:0-15816 GCA_964242295.1 uncultured Acetobacteraceae bacterium
GCCTGGACCAGCCTGCGCATCCTGCTGATGGGCTATGCCGCCGGGATCGTGCTGGCGGCGACGCTGACGATCGTCGCCATCAGCACCCGGATCGGCACCGACATCCTGGAAACCATGACGGCGATGTTCAACCCGCTGCCGGCCATCGCCCTGCTGCCGCTGGCGCTGATCTGGTTCGGGCTGGGGACGGGGAGCCTGGTGTTCGTGCTGATCCACTCGGTGCTGTGGGCGGTGGCGCTGAACACCCATGCCGGGTTCCTGGGGGTATCGCAGACGATGCGCATGGTGGGGCGCAACTATGAGCTGCGTGGGCTGCGGTATGTGTGGCTGATCCTGATCCCGGCGGCGTTTCCCTCGATCCTCACGGGGTTGAAGGTCGGCTGGGCGTTTGCCTGGCGGACGCTGATCGCGGCGGAGCTGGTGTTCGGCGTTTCGAGCGGCAAGGGCGGACTAGGCTGGTTCATCTTCGAGAACCGGAACGTGCTGGACATTCCGGCGGTGTTCGCCGGGCTGCTGACCGTCATCATGATCGGGCTGGCGGTGGAGAACCTGGTGTTCCGGACGGTGGAGCAGCGGACGGTTCGGCGGTGGGGGGTGCACAACTGAGCCGGGCGCCCTTCGCCGGGAGGCGGCGAAGCAACGGATGTCCTGTGATCCGAGTCGGCACGCATTGACCCGACTCGGGTGGCGCCGCTAGCCAACAAGGCTTGCCTGGACGAAGGGGGGCCGCATGGCCGTGCATAAGCTGAGGGATGCGGACGGGGATGCCGACGCCCTCGACAACGATGTGCTGGACGAGTCGAAGGCCAAGGAGGCCCAGGTCGGCGGCGTCGCGGCCGACCGCCTACGCTCCTTGATCGAGCGGATCGAGCGGCTGGAGGAGGAGCGCAAGGCGCTTGGCTCCGACATCAAGGACATCTTTGCCGAGGCGAAGTCCGCCGGGTTCGACGTGAAGGTGATCCGGCAGATCATCCGCATCCGCAAGCAGGAGCCGGCGGAGGTCGAGGAGCAGGAAAGCTTGCTGGACGTTTACCGCCGCGCGCTGGGGATGTGAGCCCGATCGGGGCGCGGCCGCAGGGCGGCAAGCACCTGCGCCGCGTCCTTCTTGCGTCCCTGCGCCCGCAGCATCCTCGTGAGGTCGGCCGCAGCGCGGCGCTCCCACAGCACGGCCCCTTGGCGCCGCGCCTCCGACAGGCTGCGCCGCAACAACTGCACGGCCTCCTCGGAGCCAGGCGTCCCGCGTGCTTGCAGCCGCAGCAGTTCCGGTTGGCACCACTGCTCGCCTGATGCATCGGCCAGCTCCGACGCACGCCGCAGTAGGGCGCCGGCATCGTCGGGGTCGCCTTGGGTCAACGCCGTTTCGGCCGTCATGGCCATGAAGAACGGCAGCAGCGCCCAATGCCCCGCACGGTCCAGGTCGTGGAGCGCCTGCTTGGCCCGTGCCGCGAGCGCCGGGTCCCACTGGGTTTGCAGCACCGCCCAAGCCTTGAACACCTCGCCCTCGCGCAGGCCGACGAAGGTTTCAAATTCGTCCTGCAGCGCCAGCAGCCGTTCCGACAGGGCGAGGACGGCAGCCGTATCGCGCCGGACCAACGCCGCGGCGCCGGCCCGGCGTAGGCCCAGCGTCATGGTTTTCGGCGATTGCAGGGTTTCGGCATGGCGCAGGCCCTCGTCGCTCGCCGCCCGCCCGCGGGCGTCCAGCCCGAGCAGGGTGAGGCAGAGGCCGAGCGCCGTGCACACCGACACCTTCGAGTCCCGGCTGGAGACGACCATCCCGGCCTCGTAGGATTCCAGGGCCTGCTCCAGGTCGCGGCAGGCTTCCCCGAGATGGCCGAGGAGCAGGCGCGCGTGCCCGCTCGACCGCCATGCCATCACCACGGCCGCACGGTCGCCGGACCGGCTTCCGTTGGCGAGCGCATCGTTCGCGTAGTCAATGACCCGGCCCAGCTCCGACCGGGCGAAGTGATGGTTGATCAGCCCATCCTGCGCGCGCAGAAGCTGCCGGGGGGCGCCGGACGCCACGGCAAGGTCACGGGCACGCTCGAAGGCATCGCGCACCTCTGGGGCACCCGACCCCTGGTGGTCTATCAGCGCGCGGCCCAAGGCGACCTGCATCGCCAGCTCCAGCTCCCGCGTTGCCTCGGGATCATGGATGTAGGCGACTTGGTGCAGCCCCTTGCGGAGCAGCCCGATGGTCTCGACAAGCGCGAACCGGCCGACTGTCCGCTCGGCGGCACGCAGGTAATAGTCCGCAGAGCGCGCGTGGGCGCCGGCCCGGGCAAAGTGGTTCGCGACTTCCTCAGGCGCCGGGCCAAACGAGTTGGCCTGCTCGCGCTCCAGCGTTTCTCCGATCTGCAGGTGGACACGCCGCCGCTGCTTGCGGAGCATGGACCCATAAGCAGCGTCTTGCACGAGGGCGTGCCGGAAGTAGCAGGCGGCGCCCGCCTGCGCGCATAACAAGATGCCCGCCCGCTCAAGCTCCCGCAGCGCCGATCTGAGTTCGCTGGCCTCAAGCCCGGTAATGGTCTGCAGGAGGTCGGGCCGGAACTCCCGCCCAATCGCGGATGCGGCCTGTGCGATCCGCTTGACAGGCCCCAACTGGTCCAGCCGTGCCGCCAGCAGCGATTGCAGCGACATGGGGACCAGGTCGGCTTCCAGCAGCGCGGCCGCTCCGCCCGGCTGCTCCTGGCTGCCTGCTGCCGGCTGCACGGCGCGGACCAGCTCCTCCAGGAACAAAGGGATGCCGTCGGCCTTGGAGACGATGAACGAAACCACCTCGGCCTCCATGCGCGGCGCACCTGGCAGGCTGCTGACGAGCTGCGAGGCATGTTCGGCGCTCAGGCCGCGGACGGGCAGGACCTGCACCGCGGACAGGTCCGTCCATGCCGGGGAGTGGTCAGGCCGGGTGGTCACCAGCAGCAGGATCGGCTGCTCCGCCGCCGCTGCCGCCAGCCGACCGACCAGTTCCTCGGTGGTGGGGTCCGCCCAATGCGCGTCCTCGACGACGACCAGCAACGGGGCTTCAGCCGAGAGGGCCGCGGCATAGCGGGCCACGGCAGCGAACGTGAGCTCACGCAGGCTCCGGGGCGCCGCGCCCGCCAAGGACGGCGGCGGCTCGATCGGGAGGGAAAGCAGTCCGGCAATCACGGCGCGCGCCTCGCCGTCCATCCCGTCCGGACTGTTCGGCAAAAGCGGGAGCAGGGCGTCCAGCTTCCGCAGGCGCACCTCCGATGTGTCCTCGGCCCGGAAGCCCGCAGCCTGCTCCAGGTAGCGCATCAACGGACGCAGCGGGGTATCCCGGTGATGCGGCGAGCAGAGCAGCCGCACGGTCCTGTGGCCTGACCCGCCGATGTCGTCCTCGAACGCGGCCGCAAGATGCGACTTGCCCGCACCAGGCTCTCCCACCAGCATCACCGTCCCGCCTTTGCCCAGCCCCGCCTCCGCCCAGCGCCGGTGCAGCGTGGTCAACTCCGCCACCCGGTTGACGAGAGTCGGGCGCGGCGGGCGCAAGGCCTCGAACCGGTTCTCGACCGCGCTTTCCCGAAGGACCGACCAGGCGTCCACTGGACTGGCCAGGCCCTTCACCTCCGTGCTGCCGAGCGCCCGGTATTCGAACAGCCCGCCCGTGAGTTGCCGCGTGGCGGCGTCAACCACCACCCCGCCCGGCTCGGCCACCGCTTGCAGGCGCGCGGCGAGGTTCATCGTATCGCCGACGACCGAGCGTTCCTGGGCGGCGCCGGGGCCGAGCAGGTCCGCCACGACCACCAAGCCTGTCGCCATCCCGACCCGGACCATCAGCGCGCCACGCGGCCCGGCGGCCGTTTCCAGCTTCGGAACGGCCTCGGCTATCGCGAGGGCGGCGCGGGTGGCCCGTTCGGCATCCGCCTCATGCGCGTTGGGATAGCCGAACACCGCGAGCGCGCCGTCGCCCAGGTACTGCAGCACGAACCCGCTGTGCTGATCCACCACCCGCGTGATGCAGCCGCGCCAAGCCGTTATGACGTCGCGCATGTCCTCCGGGTCCAGCCTGGCGCCGATCGCGGTCGAGCCGACCATGTCGGCGAACAGGGCGGTGAGACGGCGGCGCTCCGGCAGGGCGTCCGGGCCGTGCCGAAACGGATCCGGACGCAGCACGTCCAGCCCTTGCGCGCCCAGGCCAGCCGTTTTCAACCCCGGAACTGTTCCCAGCCTCTCGGTTGTTCCCAGTCCCTGGGCGCCCCCTATTTTTACGCCCTGGACCGGCGAAGCCAGGCCGCAAGCCGCGCAGGCCACAGCGTCCCAGGCACTGTCGTCGCCGCACGCTGCACACCGCCATTTCAGCGGCGAGCCGCACTGGCCGCAGAACCTGGCATTCCGGTCGGGCGTCACACCGCACTGCCAGCAGGTCATATGTTCCTCGGGTCGAGGAGCAAAGTGGCGGGAGGCCACAGCCTGGTCAAGACGAAAGGATGGCGGCGAGGACGGCCACGCACAGTCAGTTTAATTTCACTTTACCACTATTGCAAAGTCGGACCGGCCATTAAAGTGCCGCTGCCGTCGCCGAGCGTGATGGTGCAATGCCTGGAAGGAGCATCAATGAGAGCGTTAACGCCTGGAAGGTATGGAGTCATCCACTCCATCGAGGTCAGCGACGAAGAGCTTTCGATGCTGGCGGAAAGGTTGGGGATCGAAAAGCCGTCCCGTTTGAAGGCCGGGAAAATCCTGATCGTCCGCGAGGTGGGTCCGGAGGAGCCACTCCCGGAGCCTCCGGAAGGCGGGGCATAGGAAGCAGCCGGTTGAGCGCGTCCGCCATGGCGGACGGCACGCCTCCGGACGGCTGCAAACGGGTTTCCGCGCTGCGTCGGGTGGGACGGCTTGACGGCGCTCGCTGGTTGCGGGCGCCGGGTCCGGAGGGCTGCATCGGCGCGTTCCGGCTGGAGCCGGGGCTGCCGATCATCGTGGAGGCGGTGACGGGCCGCGCCATGACGCTGGTGCCGGGTGACATGTTCTTGGCCACCGCCGGCCACCGCGAGTCCACGCGCTGGGTGGTTGGAGGCGTTCCGGGGGGCGGCCTGGTGCCGGACCACGCCTACTGGGTGCTGGCGGAGTCCGGGCTGGTCGGCAACCTGGCTGGCGACTCGCCGCGGGCCAAGGGGCACCTGGGCCGCACCAGGTATCTCGGAGCCGCCTGCGGCCCGAGCGGCAAGCCTCTGCGGCTCGATGCGTTTGCAATGACCCTGCCGGCGGGCGCAGGCGACCATGGCGCGCCGGTGCACGTTGTCGTCGGCACGTCGGCGGAGGTGGGCAAGACGACGGCAGCCATCGCCATCCTGCGCGCCCTCCGGCAGGCGGGACACCAGCGCGTGGCAGCGCTCAAGGCTACGGGGACGCCCTCGATTGGAGAGATCGCCCTGTATGAGGACTTCGGCGCTTTCACCTCGCTGGACTGCCTGGATTTCGGCATGGCCAGCACCTATCCGTCGGGGCGCCCGGACGTGGCTGCGCCGTTCGAGCTTGCGCTCGACCTGTGCTTCAACCAGCCGTCGGACGCCGTGCTCATCGAGTGCGGCGGCGACTTGCTGGGCGCCAACGTCCCGGTGTTCCTGGAGCGCCTGCTGCGGCGCCGGCCCGACCCCCGGGTCACCCTGGCGGCGGCGGACGCACTTGGCGCTGCGGGGGCCGTGCAGGCGCTCAAGGGAATGGGCGTGCCGGTGGCCCTCGTGACCGGGCCATGCACGGACACCCCGATCCTGGCCCGGCGCACGGAACTGCTCTGCGGTGTTCCGGCGGTAAGCATGGCCCGCATGGGCGAGGGGCGCAGCGGCAACGCGGAGTCGGCTCAACAGCCGGGCACCCGAGGCGGCGAACTGAGTATGGTCGGGCTGGTCAGCCCTTAAAGCATCGCCGCCTGTGCCGGCCCTTGCGACGGGTCGGGCGGCAGTGACCCGCGGCGCTCCCGTTCCTTGCCCGCCGTGAAGGCCATGTCGGCGTTGCCCCCTGCCGCCGCCGCGATGTCCGCCAAGGCGGCGTCGGTCAGGTCGGCCCAGCGGCGTCCGCGCCAGGGGCCGAACGGCACCTTCACCAGCAGCGCCGGCTCGTCCGACCAGGCCAGCAACTGCGGCAGGTCCACGACAGCCAGCATGTCTCGCAGGTGGAACGCCGTCACATAGGCGTCAGGGCCGGCCCGGTGCGCCGGCAGGCCCACCCCGCGGTCCAGCCCGGCAGGCTGGCGCCAGTAACGCAGGCCCTGGTTGGAGTGCGTGGGCGCGTCGGGCCAGATGCGCAGCGCGCACTTATAGGTGCACACCCAACGCACCCCGGGCGGCTGCACCGGGCGGCACCAACGCTGCTCGAACGCGGCGCGGTGCGCGGCGAGCGCGAGGGGCGCAGGGCCGGGTTCAGCCTGCAGCACCGGGGGCGCTGCGGACTGCCACGGCGGGGCGCCTGCCACGTCCTCGTCCACGATGTGGTGGATGGCGGCAGTGACCGGGGTGATCGGGTGGCCCGGCCGGACCAGCAGCGCACCGGGGCCGCCGCGCAAGGCCCAGCCGCCCTCGCCTGCGGCGACGTCCTGCCAGCCGATCTCCACCACGCCGCCATCGGCAAAGCCTTGGCCCGTAGTTTCCAGGTCAATCACGCGGACGAAGCCGCCCATATCAGAATCAGCCATGACCCTGATATAATATGCGGCCAGCTTTGCGGCAGGGTGCGGCGACGCCTCGTCGCATCCTGCCGGAAAGCGGGTCCGCAACGCGTCAGGCGGCGCGGCGCCGCATCAGGGCTAGGCCGGCGATGCCAAGGCCGAGGACCGCCATGCCAGCAGGCTCCGGCACTTCGAATTCATACAGCGCGTCGCCGGTCGCCTGCTCGAACTTCGCCGTGGGGTGGATGGGGTCCCAGTACTGGAACTGGCCGATGTTGGCGGCCTGGCCGGTCGCGGGGTCTATGGGGCCGCAAGCCGGGTTGATGTTCAGGAACGTCGCCGGCGTGTTGGTGACGCCGTCATAGCTGACGTAGCACGCCTGGGTCGTGTTGGTGATGCCGAGGCTGGCGGCGTTGGCAACCAGGGAGTTGTTGAAGCTGAACAGGTCGAACAGCTTGATGTCCGCCGACGAGTTCGCCGCCGCGAGGGTTGCGACGCCGTTGGCGATGCCCGCGTTGTAGAGGATGCTGTCGGCGGTGGCCGTCGCCGCCTGGCCGGCCGGCGAGAAGGTGGTGAATTCGGGGATCGCGCCGACATCCGGGACGTTCACGACCAGCAGGTTCTTGGCGCCAGCCGCAATGAGCTGGGCGATGCCTGCCAGCTCGGCGCCGATCCCGTCGGTGAGGTAGGCCGTGCTGCCCTGGTGCGCGGCGGTCCGCACGTCGTTGCCGCCGATGAACACCGTCACCAGCGCGCTGCCCGGCACGGTGCCGCCCACGCGGGTTAGGAACGCGCCGATCTGCGCGCCGAGGTTCGCCCCGGGCACGCCCTGGGACGGCGCGGCGCCGGTTGGGATCGAGGTGCCCGCCGTGGCGCCGGCCACCGCGTAGTTCGTCCCGGAGACAAGGCCAAGCCCGTGCGTGTCCAGGAACCCGGTCGGGAACAGCGACGGGTCCTCCGTCAGGCCCATCCGCTGCGCCATCACCTGCACGGCGGTGGGTCCGTTGGTGAAGCTGTCATGGAAGAACGGCGGCGATGGGAAGTTGTGGCCAAGCGCATCGGCCAGGTTGCCGCGGTCCGACAGGCTGTCGCCGAACACGTAGTCGGCGCTGAACGGCGCGGCTGGAGCCGGCCCGGCGAACGCCACGACCGCCGCAACGGCCGACATGGCCCCCATGTGCTTGAAACCCATTCCTCGCTCCTCCCCTGCGGAAGCCGCGGCCTTGATGACCGTCAGATCCCTCTACTTACGGGGAAGTAACCACGGCTGAACGCGCGGGGCAATCGCCTAACGCAAGCGTTAAGCTTGCAGCACCTCCCCATGCGCCTTGATGACCGCCCGGCGGCGTATCTTGTGGCTCGGCGTCAGCAGCCCGTTCTCGATGGTGAAGGGCGGCACCAGGGCATGGCGGCGGATGCGCTCGGTGGAAGGCAGGCGGGGGTTCAGCCGGGCGACCGCGGCGGCCACCGTCACCGCGTCGCCGTCATGCGCCGGCACCAGCAGCGCCGACAGCCCGGCCTGGCCGTCGCCGGACACCACGGCCTGGGCGATCTCCGGCTCGTTCATCAGCAGGCCCTCGATCCGGGCCGGGGACACGTTCTCGCCGCCGGACAGGACGATGATGTCCTTCTTGCGGTCGGTGATGGTCAGGGTGCCGTCCTCGCCGAGGGTGCCGATGTCGCCAGTGTGCAGCCAGCCGTCGCGCAATACCTCCGCCGTCGCCTCGGGCTGGCGCCAGTAGCCGTCCATCACCAGGTCGCCGCGCACCAGAATCTCGCCGTCCTCTGCGATGCGCAGGTCCACGCCCTCCAAGGGGCGGCCGACGCTGCCGGGCGGGTCGGTCAGGCGGTTGGTGGCACTGATGACCGGGCCGGCCTCGGTTTGGCCGTAGCCCTGCAGGATCACCAGGCCGAGCGCCTGGAAGAACCGCAGCACCTCGGGGTCCAGCCTGGCGCCGCCGGACATGGCGGCGCGGAAGCGTCCGCCGAAGCGCGCCCGCACCTTGCGCCGCACCAGGCGGTCGAGCACCGGGTCGGCAAGGTGGTCGGCCAGGGTCAGGCGTCCCTCGGTCCGGCGCCGCCCTACGTCCAGCGCACGCTGGAACAGGCGTTGCTGCCAGGGCGGCTCCCGCGACATCGCCAGCAGCACCCGACTGCGGACCAACTCCAGGATGCGCGGCACGAGGGTCGTGATGGTCGGGCGCACCGCCAGCATGTCGGCGGCGAAATGCTCCAGGCCACGGCAGTATACGATCTCGGTGCCGAGGGATTGCAGGAAGAACTGGCTGACGGTGTGCTCGAAGGAGTGGGACAGCGGCAGGCAGGACAGGTGGACCTCGTCCTTCAGGCGCAGGGGCCGGACCAACTCGTGCGCGCCGCGTATGTTGGACAGGATGGCGCGGTGCGGCAGCATTACCCCACGCGGGGCGCCGCTGGTGCCGCTGGTGTAGATCAGGCAGGCCAGTGCTCCCGGGGAGATTAATGCTGCCTCGGCGGCGATGTCGTCAGGCGGCGCCGGGTCGTCCTCCAGGGCGGAGAACGGGTCGTTGTGGCCCGGCGCCATGCCGATCAGCCGGTCCAGGCCGCCGGTGAGATCGGCGCCCGCCTGCACCCGTGCGGCCAACGCCGCCGTGGAGGCGACCGCGACACGCGCCCCGCTGTCCAGCAGCAGGTGCGCGTGGTCGGCGGCCGTGTTGGTGGTGTAGGCCGGCACGGGGACGGCGCGGATCGCCATCAGCGCCACCTCCAGGATCGGCACCTCCGGCCGGCTTTCGCTGCACAGCAGCACCCGGTCGCCGGCGGAGACGCCCCCGGCCCGCAGACGCCGGGCGACGGAGGCGGCGCGGCGGGCGAACTCGCCCCAGGTCACGCCGTGCCAGGCGCCGTCCTTGTGGTGGCGCAGCATCGGCCGGGTCGGCCAGCCGCGTGCCAGGCCGAACATCATGGCCGCGAGGTTTGGCCACTCCTGGTTGTGGGAGGTGTCCACGCTGCTGCTCCGATGCTTGCCGTGGGTGCGTGCCGTCCCACCTTTGGGGACAGCCCCTACCAGCACGACAGGACCAGCGCCAGATGACCAGCAGCGCCCACGCCCCCGACGGCACCGCCGCCGCGCCCTCCGCCCTTGCGGCGGACCTGCCGGCCTGGGACCTGACTGACCTTTACCCTGCCCCCGACAGCCCGGAGCTGGCCGCCGACCTGGACCGGGCGGAGGCCCGTGCGCGTGCGTTCCAGTCCGCCCGCGCCGGCACCCTGTCGCACCTGCCCGGCGCCGAACTGGCCGCCGTGCTGCAGGAGTTCCAGGAGATCGAGGAAATCCTGGGGCGCATCATGTCCTACGCCCAGTTGCAGTTCAGCGGCGACGGCACCGACCCCGCCCTGGGCCGCTTCTACCAGATGGCCAGCGAGCGGGTGACGAGCATCAGCTCGCACCTGATCTTCCTGTCGCTTGAGCTGAACCGGATGGACGACGCCCTGCTGGACGCCAAGCTGGTTGATTCGGTGCTGGCGCGCTGGTCCCCCTGGCTGCGCGACCTGCGGGTGTTCCGCCCGCACGAGCTGTCCGACGAGCTGGAACGGCTGCTGCACGAGAAGGAGGTGACCGGCCGCAATGCCTGGAGCCGGCTGTTCGACGAGACCGTCGCCGGCATGAAGGTGCCGGTGCGTGGCGAGGACCTGACGGTCAGTGCTGCTCTGAACAAGCTGTCCGACCGGGACCGCGGCGTGCGGCAGGATGCGGCGCTGGCGGTCGGCACCGGGTTCGAGGGCAACATCCGGCTGTTCTCGCTGATCACCAATACGCTCGCCAAGGACAAGGAGATCGTGGACACCTGGCGCCGCTATCCGCGCCCGGCCAGCTACCGCAACCGGTCCAACATGGTCGAGGACGAGGTCGTGGACGCGCTGGTGGACGCGATCACCTCCGATTACGCCCGGCTGTCCCATCGGTATTACGCGCTGAAGGCGAAGTGGCTCGGGTTGGAGAAGCTGGAGCATTGGGACCGCAACGCGCCGTTGCCGGACCAGGCGGACCGGCACATCCCCTGGGACGAGGCGCGGGACCGGGTGCTGTCGGCCTATGGCGACTTCTCGCCGGAGCTGGCGGACGTGGGCCGGCGGTTCTTCGACCGGCCCTGGATTGATGCGGGTCCGCGGCCGGGCAAGTCGGGCGGGGCATTCGCGCATCCCACGGTTCCGTCGGTGCATCCGTATCTGCTGCTGAACTACCATGGCAAGACGCGGGATGTGATGACCCTGGCGCATGAGCTGGGGCATGGCGTGCACCAGGTGCTGGCCGGCGCGCAGGGCTATTTGATGTCCGGCACGCCGCTGACCCTAGCGGAGACCGCCAGCGTGTTCGGGGAGATGATGACGTTCCGCGCGCTGCTGGCGGGCGAGGCCGACCCGAAGCGGCGCCGGGGCATGTTGGCGGCGAAGGTGGAGGACATGCTGAGCACGGTGGTACGCCAGACCGCGTTCTACCAGTTCGAGAGCCTGGTCCACACTGAGCGCCGCACCGGCGAGCTGGTGCCGGAGCGCATCGGCGAGCTGTGGATGCAGGTGCAGACCGCGAGCCTTGGCCCGGCATTCAACTTCACGCCGGAGTATCGGGTTTACTGGTCCTATGTGCCGCACTTCATCCACACGCCGTTCTACGTTTATGCGTATGCGTTCGGCGATTGCCTGGTGAACGCGCTGTATGGCGTGTTCCAGGGGGGGCACCCGGGGTTCGAGCGCAAGTATCTCGACATGCTGCGCGCTGGCGGCACCAAGCGGCACAAGGAATTGCTGGCGCCGTTTGGGCTTGACGCCTCCGACCCGGCGTTCTGGCGCCGCGGCCTGGACGTCATCAGCGGCTTCATAGACGAACTGGAGGCCGAGTGATGGCTGACGACGTGCGCGGCCCCAACCTGTTTGGGGAATTCAAGCGGTTTGCCCGCACATCTGGTGCCGTAGGCGGAATCGCTGCACGGGTCGCGGGGGAGCGGGTGTTCGGCATCAAGACCGACCGCAACGCCCATGCGGAGGACTTAAAGAACATCCTCGGCGGCCTCAAGGGTCCGTTGATGAAGGTGGCGCAGATACTGTCCACCATCCCCGATGCCCTGCCGGAGGAGTATGCGCAGGAGTTGGCGCAGTTGCAGGCCAATGCCCCGGCGATGGGCTGGTCCTTCGTCCGCCGTCGCATGGCGGGGGAGTTGGGTGCGGATTGGCAAAGCAAGTTCAGCAGCTTCGGCCAGGATGCGGCGGCGGCGGCAAGCCTCGGCCAGGTGCATCGCGCGACGCTGCCGGATGGGACGGAGGTCGCCTGCAAGCTGCAATATCCCGACATGCCCAGCACGGTGGATGCCGACCTGCGTCAGCTTCGTTTGGCGATGGGCGTGTTCAAGCGCGTCGCCAAGGTGATCGAGGGCGACGAGGTTTACACCGAGGTCGCCGAGCGGCTGCGGGAGGAGCTGGACTACCTGCGGGAGGCCGCGCAGATGCGGCTGTACAGCAACATGCTGCGGGACGAGCCGACCGTGACGGTGCCCAGGCCGATTGAGGGCTACTGCACCCCTCGCCTGCTGACGATGAACTGGCTGAGCGGGACCGGGATGCAGGCCTGGATTGACTCGGAGCCGCCGCAGGCCGCGCGCAACGAGATGGCGCGGACGCTGTTCCGGGCCTGGTATATCCCGTTCTATGGCTACGGCATCATTCATGGGGACCCGCACCTTGGAAACTACCAGGTGCGGGCCGATGGCGGGCTGAACCTGCTGGACTTCGGCGCGATCCGGGTGTTCCGGCCCCAGTTCGTGCAGGGCGTGATTGACCTGTATGAGGCGATCCGCGACGGGGACGAGGCCAAGGCGCAGCATGCTTATGAAGGCTGGGGCTTCCTGAACCTGAGCAAGGCGCAGATCACCAACCTGAACCTGTGGGCGCGCTTCATCTATGATCCGCTGCTGGACGACCGGGTGCGCCGTATCCAGGAGAACAACGATCCGGAGTTCGGGCGTTCCGTCGCCGAGCAGGTGCATGCCGGGTTGAAGGAAACGGGCAGCGTGCGGCCGCCGCGGGAGTTCGTGCTGATGGACCGGGCGGCCCTGGGGCTGGGCAGCGTGTTCACGCGGCTGCATGCGCAGCAGAACTGGTATCGGCTGTTCCATGAGCTGGTGGACGGGTTCAACAGCGCCCAGGTGGCGGAGCGGCAGGCGGCGGCGTTGGCGGAAGCGGGGGTGCCGGGGAGCCTATAACGCCGGAAGGGCTATGGCCTGGCGAAGTCCAGGTTACAGGGGCGGGTTTCAATCCGGGTTCCCGTTCCGTGGCTGGCGCCGAACCGGGCGTTGACCCGGTAGTGATAGGGCGTGAGCTTCACGACGCGGCCCACCGAATACTGCGGTTGTCCCGTCAGGCCGTCTGCTGCCAAGACCGCCGAGCCGTCGGATTGGATGCGGCCGTCCAGGGCAAGCCAGCTTGGCATGCCGCGGACGCCGTTCTCGCCGTGCAGGACGCCGTCCACCACTGCCGCGCTGAAATGGTAGATGTAGCCGAACGCGCCATCGGCGGCCGTGGGACAGGTCACGACGACAGCCCAAGTCCCGTCGAACGGGCTGGCGGCGTGACCAGGTACGGTCCAGCCGGCCAGGGCTGATATAGCTATGGCGGCAAGATGCGGCATGCGTGGAGGCGCCACGGCCATCTCCAGAAAGGGCTGATCCCTGCGTGACCATAGCAGGGAAGCTCCGTACGGCGAGTGGCGGCAACCGCGGAGCGGACATCCGTGGCATCTTGACGGTCCCTCCATCGTGCCAGGATCGGCTGCCAGTTGTCCGAGCCTGGCCGTCCCGGATACTGACTGTCCCGATCCCACCCACTTGCGCCCTTCTACCCCGTCAGCGCATCTTAACGCGTAAGTGGCAAGGGATGGGAACGTATGCGCCTCGCGGTGCTCAAGGAACGGGCGGCGGCGGAAAGCCGGGTGGCGGCCACGCCGGATACGGTCAAGAAGCTGGTGGGCCTGGGTCTGCAAGTGGCGGTCGAGGCCGGCGCAGGCCAGGCCAGCTCCATACATGATGCCGACTACCAGGCTGCCGGGGCCGAGGTCGCTCCGGACGCCGCGGCGGCGCTCGGTGGGGCGGGCATCGTATTTGCTGTCCAGGTGCCGCAGCCCGACGTGCGCGCCCATATCCCCCAGGGTGCGCTGCTGGTCTGCATCAGCAACGCGCATGGCGACCCGGCGCTTGTTCCTGCCCTCGCAGCCGCCGGCATAGATGTTGCGGCGATGGAGCTGCTGCCCCGCATCACCCGCGCGCAAAGCATGGACGTGCTGAGCAGCCAGGCCAACCTTGCCGGCTATCGCGCGGTGATCGAGGGCGCCGGCGCCTTCGACCGCGGTTTTCCCATGATGATGACGGCTGCCGGCACCGTGCCGCCGGCGCGGGTGTTCGTGATCGGCGCTGGCGTCGCCGGGTTGCAGGCCATCGCGACGGCCCGCCGGCTGGGTGCCATCGTGTCCGCCACCGACGTGCGCCCGGCCGCCAAGGAGGAGATCAAGTCCCTTGGCGCGACCTATGTCGGCGTGGAGGATGCGGAGACTGCGGCCCAGACCGGCGCCTATGCCAAGGAGATGACCGACGCCTTCCGCCAGAAGCAGGCGGAGCTGATGGCAACCACCGTCGCCAAGAACGACCTGGTGATCTGCACCGCGCTGGTGATGGGCCGCAAGGCGCCGGTCATCCTGACGCAGCCGATGGTGGACTCGATGCGCTCCGGCAGCGTGGTGGTGGACCTCGCGGCGGAGGCCGGTGGCAACTGCGCCGCGACGGTGCCGGGTCAAATGATCACAACGCCCAACGGAGTGAAGGTCGTTGGCTACGTTAACTGGCCCGGCCGCATTCCGGTCGCGTCCAGCACGCTGTATGCCCGCAACCTGCTGACCTTCCTGTCCACCTTCTGGGACAAGGACGCGGGCAAGCCCGCCCTGCCCGAAACGGACGAGATCGTGCGCGGCGTCATGCTGACCCGCGGCGGCCAGGTCGTCCATGCCCAATTCCAGCCGGCTCAAGCGGCATAAGCGAGGCCCTACCCCGATGAATCCCAATCCCTTCGCGGACCAGGCCGCGCGCATCGCCGAGAATGCGGCGGACCTGGCCAACCAACTGCAGGCGTATGGCACCAACGTGATCGCCGTCGTCGAGCCGACAGCCACGGCGGTCGAGCCGTTCATGTTCCTGCTGGCGATCTTCCTGATGGCCTGCTTCGTCGGCTACTATGTCGTGTGGAACGTGACGCCGGCGCTGCACTCGCCGCTGATGGGCGTCACCAACGCCATCAGCAGCGTCATCGTGGTCGGCGCCATGCTGGCGCTGGGCCTGTCGGACAGCATCGCCGCGCGCGTCTTCGGATTCGTCGCGGTGATGCTGGCCAGCGTGAACATCTTCGGCGGCTTCACCGTCACCCAACGGATGCTGGCGATGTTCGCGGGCAAGAAGCCTACGGTGGTCAAGGGGCCGAGCAAATAGCATGAGCGCTTCCTGGACCTCGTTCTTTTACCTCATCGCCGCAGTTCTGTTCATCCTGGCCCTCCGCGGGCTGTCCGGCCCACGGACCGCACGGGTCGGCAACCAGCTTGGCATGGCCGGCATGGCCATCGCCGTCGGCGTCACCCTGTTCCAGCGCGGCATGTCCGGGTCGGGCTTTGCGCTGATCGTGCTGGCCATCGCCATTGGCGGCAGCGTCGGCGTGGTGGTGGCGCGGCGCATCCAGATGACGGCGCTGCCGCAGCTTGTGGCGGCGTTCCACTCGCTGGTCGGCCTGGCGGCCGTGTTCGTCGCAGCCGCGGCGCTGAATGCCCCGGCGGCCTTCGGCATCGGCGTCCCGGGGGCGATACACCGGCAGTCGCTGATCGAGATGTCGCTGGGCTTGGCAATTGGCGCCATCACCTTCTCCGGCTCGTTGATTGCGTTTGCCAAGCTGGACGGGCGGATGCGGGGCGCGCCGATCCTGTTCCCGCGGCAGCACCAACTTAATGCGGCGCTCGGTATCCTGCTGGTGGTGCTGGTCGTGCTGTTCGTGCTCGGCGGCAGCCAGGCGCTGTTCTGGCTGATCGCGCTGCTGGCGCTGGTGTTGGGCTTCCTCATCATCATACCGATCGGCGGCGCGGACATGCCGGTCGTGGTGTCCATGCTGAACAGCTACTCCGGCTGGGCGGC
>CAXTDP010000046.1:0-15704 GCA_964242295.1 uncultured Acetobacteraceae bacterium
CCCGGAACACCTGCCAGTCGCTGCTGCCGTCGATGCGCGCCGCCTCCTGCGTCTCGGGCGGGATGGAAGCGAGGCCGCCCATGAGCATGAAGGTGAAGTAGGGCGCCCAGTGCCAGGCATCTGCGGACACCAGGGCGAACAGGGCGAGCGTCGGGCTGGCCAGCCAGTCCACGTCGCGCATGAAGGGCAGCAGCGCGCCGAGCGAGAGGTGGAAGGCGCCGTAGTCGGGGTGCAGCATGAAGCGCCAGGAGATGCCGATCAACGCCGGCGACATGGCGAACGGGATGATGACGAGGGTCCGCACCAGCGAGGTCGCGAAACCCGCACGCAGCAGCAGGATGCCCAGACCCAGCGCGGCCAGGATGGTGACCGCCACGTCCAGCACGACGAACTTGAAGGTGACCCACAGGGCGTGGACGAAGTCCGGGTCGTCGGTGAAGGCCATGACGTAGTTGTCGGCGCCGACGAACGGCCCGGGAGCGAGCTTCACGAGCAGTCGCCAGTCGCGGAAGCTGGTCACGAAGGAATAGGCCAGCGGATAGACCGTGGTCGCGGCGACGAGGAGCAGCGCCGGCGACAGCAGGGCGACAAGGAGCCGGTGGTCGCGCACGGGCCGCCTACCCGGCGCGCCGCATGATGCGCGCCACCTGCGACGCGGCCCCGTTCATCGCGTCGGCCACCTTGGCCTGGCCAGTCGCAATGTTCGACATCGCCACCTCCAGCACGTCGACCACCGGCAGGAACTCGGGGATGTTCGGGACGCGCTTGGTATTCTCGAGCGCCTTGGCGGCGATCGCGTGCATGCCGCCGAAGCGTGCGTTGACCGCGGGGTCGCGCAGGTTGGACCAGTGCACGGCGACCACGTCGTTCTCTGCCGGGTCGAGCAGGATGTCGCGCTCGATGGCAGGGCGGGAGATCCAGGCGAGATATTCCGCTGCGGCGTCGGGGACCTTCGATGCCTTGTTGATGCCGTAGATCCAGGCGTTGACGTAGGTGGTGGGCGCGACGCTGCCGTAGGTCGGCAGGGGCACGAAGCCGACCTGGTCCAGCCGGATGGCGGAGTCCTTCCCGGAGAACCGGTTGTAGACGTGCCACCAGATCGGGATCATGGCGGACCTGCCCTGCACGAAGGAGCCGACCGCATCCTGTTCGATAAACGACGCCGCCCCGGTGGGCGTGATGTGGTATTTCAACATGAGGTCGACGTAGTCCTGCGTCGCCTTCAGCCCGGCCGGCGAGTTGAAGACGGGGCGCATGCGTGCGTCGAACAGGTCGCCGCCAGCCGCCCAGAGGAAGTTGTACCACACCATTAGGTTGTGGCCGTTGCCGCGCCCGTAGGAAACGGCGATGCCGGCCATCTCGGGGTGCTTGGCCTGGATCGCCTGGCCTGCGGCGATCACCTCGTCCCATGTCTTGGGCGGCTGCAGCCCGACTTCGGCGAACAGGTCCTTGCGGTAGTAGAGCAGCTGGATGTGGCACCGGCTCGGCAGGCCGTAGAGCTCGTCCTTGAACTGGCCAACCTGCAGAAAGGCGGCCGGGTAGTCGGACAGATCCACGCCGCGGGCCGCCATTGGCTTGCCGATCGGCGCCAGGTAGGTGTCGACCATGGGCGGGATCCAGACATCCATGGCCGTCACCAGATCGAAGTCGGCGGAGCCGCCGACCATCTCGGCCGTGAGCTTCTCGCGCATCGCGGTGAACGGCGCGTAAGCGTAGCTGACCTTGATGCCAGTCTCTGCTTCAAAGGCGGCCGCGCGCTTGGCATGGGCAGCAAATTGCGTGGATGTGACTGCAAGCACCTTGACCTGCTGCCCCGCGTAAGGCCTGCCCGGCGTGATGGCGAAAGCATTCTTTGACCCAGCCAGGCTCTCGAAAGCAGCGCCTGTTGCGGCAAGGGCGACACCTGCGACGAAATGCCGACGAGTGGCAGCCATTGGACTCCTCCCTTCTTTTTCATGAAGTGTTCGACTCGAATGACTTCGAAGTCAACCTTGATTTTGGTGATTGTGCGCGTATCGCTTTGACCGCGGCGGGAGTGGTCGGCGATAACAGTCCGCATCTGGTCGATCCGACGGGAGCGAAACACGGCATGGCCGCGAAGGAACCGCGCAAAGGCAGGGCCGGAGCGCTTGAGAGCCGCGTCCGCATGACGTCCTACGACGTCGCACGGCTCGCAGGCGTGTCGCAGTCGGCGGTGTCACGCGCCTTCCGCGAGGGTGCCTCGGTATCCAATGTGACCCGCGCCAAGGTGGAGGAGGCGGCACGCCGGCTGGGCTACGCGCCGAGCCAGCTCGCCCGCTCGCTCATCACCCAGCGCTCGCGTATGATCGGCGTGGTCATCACGGATATCACCGCTCGCAACTATCCAGACGTGCTGCGCCTTCTGGCCCGGGAGATACGCGACACGGGCCACCAGATGCTGCTCTGCCCGGTGCCGGACGATGCGGGCGGTGCCGCGGGTGTAACGGACCTCCTTGCCTTCCACGTTGACGCGATCGTTTCCAGCGCGGTGCTGCCGCTGGAGACGATCGAAGCCTGCGACGCGCATGGTGTCCCGGTCGTGCTCTACAATCGGATGCCGACGGGACGCCTGGCCGGGGCGGTGATGTGTGACCACGAGGTCGCCATGGAGGCGCTCGTCGGCCACCTCCACGCCGGCGGGCTGGGCCGTACGATCTACCTGGCGGGACCCGAGAGCGCGCCAATCAGCAACGATCGCCTGGCGGCCGCGCAGCGGGCGCTGGCGGCGCGGGGCCACTCGCTTGCCCGCGTGATCCATGGCGACTACTCCTACGAGGGTGGTCGCGCCGTGGCGAACGCGATCTTGCGGGATGAGCGCCCCAACACGGTGATCTGCGGCAACGACGCCATGGCGCTCGGGATCATGGACGGACTTCGCTTTGATCTGGGCATACAGCTGCCGGGCGCGGTTTCGGTCACCGGTTTCGATGACGTGCAACAGGCAGCCTGGCCGACATACGACCTGACAACCCTGAGCCAGCCGGTCGCGTGCATGACCCGAACCGCGATCCGCATGCTCACCACGGACGGGGAGGAAGCGGGCGGCCGGCGCTATCTGCTGGCCGAACTGAAAATACGGACCTCGACGCGTGGCCCGTGCCCGGAAGCACCTTTGTCACGAACTTCCCGGGGAACGCCCACAGAGGTGGCCGGGAGAGTTTGGACAGGTCGTTAAGTAGATTTTCTGCCTGAGCGTGGCGAGGATGCCGCGGATCAGGAGCAGGAATGGCGTAGTTCAGAATCCGGCATTTTTGGGAGGCTCTTATTGGGTTCCGGGGTGGTGGGGTCGAAACCCCGGCGCGGCGCTGAGGACGGCTGGCGCGAAGACGGGATCGGGAGAAGCTGACCGGCTCGTGCGAGGAGCTTGCGTCATGGCTGTATCCGACCTGGTCAACCTTTCGGGTCTGATGGACGACGCCAAGTGCTTCGCTGTGAACCGGCTCGCAACCGTGACCCCGCCCAACTTTGCGCTTAGTGCATTGACTCGGAGTAGTAAAATGGACTTTGGGTGGGATCACTACCGGCGCCGGTTGTGACCCCACCTACCACGGCTTTCTACTTTGCAGATCAACCACTTGAAGCGTTTCGGGAAAGGGTCATCGATCGGCGCTGATCTACAACGCCGTTAGCCCAGGGTCACACGCGTGCGCCCAGCACGCATTAAGTCGCTGCCAAGCCAGGTGGCACCGCCACGGAGCAAGCCGGTCAGGTCCATCTGATGCTGGCGATACAAGACAGCGTGTCCCAGTTGCGCCAGCCGTCCTCGAATGACACTGCCATGAAAGAACCCGTAGTTGCCCAATGTGCCATAGGCCGCGTAGTCACCCAGCGACACTAAGTTACCGCGACTGCGAAACTTGAAAGGCCGCAACGGCCGCCCCCGTCGCAAGTGTCGGTCAAGGCTGCGAGCCAGGAACTGCGCTTGCTGGCGTGCTACCTGTGCGGTGGTTGGCAGCGGTTTGCCGTCTACGCCGTCGAACCGAGCGCAATCACCTAGGGCAAAGATACGGTCGTCCGCCTTCGTTTGCAGTGTTGCGCGTACGAGCAGCTGCCCGTTGCGGGCCACGTCCAATCCATCCAAATGTGCAAGTATGTCCGGCGCTCTCACCCCGGCGACCCAGGCAACGATATCCGCATCGACGCGCCCGCCTTGTTCTAGCATCACACCGTTTGCGTCGGCGCTGACAACCCTCGTTTTCAAGTGGACATCTATCCGAAGCTGCTGCAGCTTGTGCGCCACAGCGTCGGAGATTTCCTCCGGAAAACCGGCGACCAGCGATGGACCGCTCTCAATCACGGTCAGATGCAAACGGGGATTGCGATCCCACGTAGCGTAGTCAGCCAGGGTGTCGGCGCTTAGTCGCAGCTCAGCGGCAAGCTCAACTCCCGTCGAGCCTCCACCGACGATTACCACTTTGATGTCTCGTTGCTGGATGACCGCCTGCGCGAGGCGCGTGCGCAGCAGCGAGCCGAAGCGCTCCGCTTCACCGATATCGTCGATAAAGTGGCAGTGCTCGGCCACTCCCGGTGTTCCAAAATCGTTGGCTCGACTGCCGATGGCAACTACCAGGACATCGAATGGCACTCGCCGGCCCGGCAACTCACTAACGCCGTCTGCCAGCAGCACCGGACCAAGCTCAACCTCGCCCGCGGCGCGGTCGAGACCTGCTAGCATGCCAGGAAAGTAGCGGAAGTTGGCGCGCTTGGCTTGAGACACAAATGGGATGTTCTCGTTGGCATAGGTAGCAGTACCAGCGGCAAAGGTGTGCAGCATCGGTTTCCAAACATGCGCCGGGTTGCGATCGATCAGCAGAATGTCGCTCTCACCACGACGGGCGCTTCTGCGACCCATGTGCGTCGCGACTACGACACCCGCGATACCACCTCCGACGATGACAATGCGATGCATGATTTATTGTCCTCCTACTTTACATGGAGTAATGCCGTCGTGGTTCAGAAGATGCCACCATAGGGTGATACCAGAAATTGCTAAAACTCTGATGACGAGCAGCTTTGCCATTTTGAGTGTTGCCGTTATTGAACCACGCCCCGCCTCCTTATGAGGCCACGCGGGCAAGGACTTCCCGAGGTGGGGAACGAAACTCACCGAGGATCGGCAGCTACACCTTGAACACGTACTCGGCGCCTGCCACTCGTTCCACGTCTGGCGGAAATGCCGCGCGCTTGTCGGCGAAGTACTGTCCCCGGTGGTCCCCATGCCTCAGCGCGTTGTAGGTCAGGTATAGGATGCGCCGGGCTTGGCCGATCGGGTTTGGCTTGGAGACATGGGGCGCGTAGCTGTCGAAGAAGATGAGGTCGCCGGGCTGGGTGGGCACGGGAACCAGGTCCAGCCCGTCCTTCTCCAACGGGTTCCACTCCTCGCCGATTAGCCCCTCCTTGTGCCGCCCCGGCACCATCTCCAGGCAGCCGTTCTCAACCGTTGCCGGGTCGAGCGTCACCAGTGCGGTGAGGAACAACGGAGCATACCGCGTCCACCCTGCCTGCTGGTCCTGGTGGGCCTTGAAGCCGGAGCCGCCGGGCAGCTTGAGGTTGATCTTCTCTTTGAACAGCACCGCAGGCCCGCCCAGCAACGCTGCCGTCCAGTCCAGCAGGCGGCCCCGCCGCACGACGCCATCGAAGCCGGGGTGGAACGGGCAGAAGTTCTCGATCCGCTGCACCACGCGCCGGCCCGGCTCGGCCAGGCTGTCCTCGTAGTACACCATCTGCCGGTCCGGCACTTCCGGTGCGGCCATCACCTCGGCGGTCCAGGCTAGCAGGTCCCGCATCTCATCGGCACCGTAGAAGCCGCGCACGACCAGGTAGCCGTCGCGGTCCATGGCTTGCAAGTCCGCCGGGGACGGCCGGCTCTTGCCTACGTCCCGTCCAGGACGAGTCATGCCGTCCATCATGCCACCAGCCGCGGCAGTAGGCCGGACGCCTTGGTGACGTCCTCGGGGAAGTCGATCTCGGTCCAGGATAGGCCGGTGATGTCCTCATAGCCGAACAGGCCCGGGGGGCTAGCTTGCATCATGTCGCGGATCGGCTCCTCGTATTCCAGGGCACGGCGCCCATTGTCCACGTAGTCCTCGGTGCGCGCAGCCAACTCGGCCACAACGGCAGGCGTAAAGCGGAAGAAACCCACGCTCTCCCTATGCCAGTCGTATGATGCCTAGGGACGCTTATGGAAATCGACGATCCGGCCGGCAGCCCAGTCATTTGGCCCCCGCTGCCACACTGTCCAGCGCCGCCGGCGTGATCGGCGGCGAACCCTGAACCGGCGGCGCCTGGCTTTGTGCCCCTGGGTTCTCCCACCCGCCGCCAAGGGCGCGGTAGAGGCCTACGATGTCGTTGGCCAGCGTCATCTCCTGCTGCACCAACTGCTGGCGGGCACTTTCCAGCGTTTGCTGGGCGGTGAGCGTCTGAAGAAAGTCGCTCAGGTGGTTCTCGAACCGGTTGCGCGCCAAGTACAGCGAGTCGGATGCAGACCGCACCACCTGCACCTGCCGGTCGCGCTCGATCCGGTCGTAGCGGTAGCTGACCAGGGCGTCTTCCACCTCGCGCAGGGCGTTCAGCACCATGGCACGATACCTCAGTGCCGCCTCCACCTGCTGTGCCCGGACCAGTGTCAGGTTTGCCGTCAGTTGCCCGCCCTGGAAGATGGGTAGCGAAATGCTGGGGCCGGCGGAGTAGTAGTGGCTTGCCCAACGAGTGAGGTAATTGACGTCCGTGGCCCGGATGCCGAGGCTGCCAGTGAGCGAGATGTCGGGGTAGAACTGCGCCACTGCGACGCCGACGTTGGCGGTAGCGGCATGAAGCTGTGCTTCTGCCTGGCGGATGTCGGGGCGCCGCCGGGCGAGGGTGGACGGCACGCTCGCGCCCACCACGTCCGGCAGCCTGGGAAGCGGGGCTGGCTGCGTCAGCTTTGTATCCAGCGTACCCGGCACGGCGCCGATCAGCACGTTCAGCCGGTTGATCGCCTGCTGCTGCTGCTTGTCGTACTCCGGCAATTGCCGCTGGTTGTTCAGCACCTGCGTGCGCGCCTGGTCCACGTCGAGAAAGCTGGACAGGCCCTGCCGTTGCCGTCGCTGCGTCAGGTCCAGCGACACCTGCGCCGAGCGGACGTTTTCCTCCTGGCTCGCCTGCAACGCCTGGGCGCCGCGGAGCTGGACGTAAGCCTGTGCAACCTCGCTTTGCAGGCTGGTCAGCGCGTCGTTGGCCGCCTCCGCCTGCGCCTCCGCCTGCGCTCGCGCCTGCTCCACGGAGCGCCGGACCCGACCGAACAGGTCAAGCTCCCACGACGCGCTCAGCCCGTACTGGAACAGGTCTATGGGCTGCGTCAGGCCGTTCAGCACCTGGTTGATCCCGGACGCGCCTGACCCTCCCAGCGACGTCAACTGGCCGGAGCTCTGCGCCTGATTGGCCAGGTCGTTGAGCTGCCCGTAGACGCCGCGTGACTCCAGGATCCCGCGCGCGCCTAGTTGCTCGCGCATGTAGCTGGCCGTCCCGTTCAGCATTGGCAGTCCGGCGGCACGCGCCGTCACGATCCCTTGCCGCGACTCGATCACCCGCAGCACCGCTTGCTGAACGTCCAGGTTCTGCCGGATTGCGGTCTCGATCAGCTCCGTCAGCACCGGGTCGCTGAAGCCCTTCCACCAACGGGGGTCGGGGTTGGTGGTCAGGCTGACGGCTGGGTCAGCCGGGTTGGCGGCGCGAAAGGTCGGCATGTCCGGCGGCGAGGGGCGCAGGAAGTCCGGCCCAACCGTGCAGCCGCATAGGCCCATCAGCAGCGCGGCGGCGAGGAGCCGGCGCGGCTGCCTCACGCGGCGCCTCCGCCGCCGCCCTTCGCCTTCACGTCCGCCATCAGCAACCCCGCCACCGTTATGGTCAGGGACAGCAGCCCCGTGATGAAGAACACGTCGATGTAGGCCAGCGTCATGGCTTGGTCCCGCAGCATCTGGAACATCTGGCCGGGGGCGTTGGCAACTGCTTGCTGCATAGACACGCCGTTGGCGATCATCGCCCCTTGCACCTGCTGCAGCGTATCGTTGTATGGCTGCCAGGTCGGGTCCAGCCAGCCGGCCATGTGCGCCTGCCGGATCTGCTGGTGGTCCGTCACCAGCGCCGTGGAGATGGAGATGCCGACGCCGCCGTATACATTGCGAGCCATGCTGAACAACGAAGCCGCGTCGTCGTTTAGCTCCTTGGGAATTGTGGAGTAGGCGGCGGAGCTGATCGGCACGAACAGCAACGACAGTGCCGCTGTCTGTGCCGCACGGAACAGCATCAGGTGATAGAAATCGTTGTCCGGCACCAGACTCATGGAATAGTACAAGGAGCCGCCCAACGCGATGCCACCCAGGGCGATGACGTACTTCACGCGCACGACCTCCAGGATCTTGCCCACGACCGGGATGAGGCACACCAGCACCACGGCTCCCGGCGCCAGCACCAGACCTGCCCAGGTGGCGTTATAGCCCAGCACCTGCTGCGCAAACTGCGGGATCACGACGGCGCTGGCATATAGGACGAACCCCATCATGGCGATGCAGAACCAGGACAGGGCAAAGTTGCGGTCGGCAAAGGCGCGCAGGTTCACCACAGGGTTCTTCGCCCGCAGCAGGTAAACCGGGCCGAACAGGTAGCCGAACACCGACAAGGCCACCATGACGCGAATGAAATTCGAGCCGAGCCAGTCGTAATCTTCGCCGCGGTCGCTGGCCAGCTCCATGCAGCCGAGCGCAAGCGTCACGAACAGCACGCCCCAGTAGTCGAAGGGCGGCGCGTTCTTCCTATTGTCCTCGTCCTCCTTTGACTGCTCAATTAGGTTTAGCCCGCCGAAGAAGGTCAGGACGCCGATCGGAAGATTGATGAGGAAGATCCAGTTCCAGGAATAAGTGTCGGTCAGGTAGCCCCCGACCAGCGGCCCCAGCACGGGCGCGATGATGGTGGCCACGGCCGCCAGCGAGAACGCCTGCTGCCGCTTCTCGGGCGGAAACACCTGCAGGATGATGGCCTGCTGCGTCGGCTGCAGCCCGCCGCCGAAGAGGCCGGCCAGGCCGCGGAACACCAGGATCTCGATGAAGTTGGTGGACAACCCGCAGCCAAGCGAGCAGGCGGTGAACCCGGCAACCGAGATCAGGAAATACCTCTTTCGCCCGATCCGCTTGCTGAGCGAGGAGGAGATCGTCAGCACGATCCCGTTGGCCACCAGGTATGTGGTCAGCGTCCAGGTCGCGTTGTCGCTGCTGACCGCCAGGGACCCGGCAATGTGCGGCAAGGCGACGTTGACGATGGTGGTGTCCAGTACTTCCATGAAGGCGCCCAGCGTGACCACCATGGCCACCAGCCATGGGTTGGACTTGCCGCCCGACGACCCGCTCACTTGAAGTACACCGTCGGCTCGACTGACAGGCCGATCGGCAAGCCCTCCTTCTGGTCCATCCCGCTGTCAATGACGATCTTGACCGGCACGCGCCGCACGATCTTGACGAAGTTGCCCGTCGCGTTCTCGGTTGGGAAGGTGGTGAACCGTGCGCCTGATCCTTGCTGGATGGTGTCGATGTGGCCGTGCAGCTTCATCTTAGGATATGCGTCCACCTTGACGTCCACATGTTGCCCCACCCTCATGCGGTTGAGCTGGGTTTCCTTGAAGTTGGCGATGACCCAGGTATAGGGAGACACCAGGTAGAACACCTGCTGCCCCGCCTGCGCGTAGGTACCAACGTCCAGGTTGCGTCGGGTCACGAGCCCGTCCTGCGGCGCGCGGACCTCCGTGTATGACAGGTTCAACTCCGCCTGGGCGAGGTTTGCATCTGCCTGCTCCACCTGGGCCTGGCGCTGCTTAACCGTACTCTCGGCCGAGGCGATGTTCTGCGGCACCAGGGAGGCGATCTGCACCTGTGCGCCCGCCTGGCTCACCGTGGCCCGGTTCGAGCGCAACGTCGTGTTCGCCTGGTCCACGCTGGTCTGCGTCGTTGCCCTGGGGTCAACGCTGCGCTGCCGCTTGTCCTCGCGCTCGGCGTTGGTCTGGTTGGCGCGGGCCTGGTCAAGCTGGGCCTGGGCCGATTGAAGGTCCGCTGGCGCCCGCACCCGGGCGATCTGCAGATCCACCTCCGCGCTGACCAGCTGCGCGCGGGCCAAGTTTAAGTTGCCGCGGGCCTGGTCGCGCGCCGTGACGTAGTCGCGCGGGTCGATGCGGAACATGAGGTCGCCCGCCTTGACGGTGCTGTTGTCGTCCACCCACCGCTCGACCACGTAACCGGACACCTTGGAGGCGATGAATACGGCGTTGCCCTCTGTGTAGGCGTCGTCCGTACTGTCCTGGTCCTTGGTCAGGAACCAGTAAACGGCGCCGCCGATGATCGCAAGCACGACGACGATGACGAATATAACGATCGGCCAGCGGCTCTTCTTCTTATCTTTGTCGCCGTCGCCCTTGTCGCCGTTGCCCTTCTTATCGTCATCCTTCTCGTCTTTGCCTCGGTCGTCTCCATCCCCTTCCGGGCTATCCTGCTTGTCACGTTTGTTCCTGCCCCCGTCCTGTTTGTCCGCTCGCGGCACACCCTGTCCGTCCCGCTCCGACGCCAGCAGGTTATCGTTCGCGCGCGCGGGAGGCAGCTTGGGAACCTGTTCAAGCCGGTCTCTCATCGACGCTAGACCGGCCGCCTTAGGAAAGGTCCAGTGCTTATTGTCGGCGTCAGGCCGGTCAGCATCCTCAAAAGCCACGGCTTCTCCTCTCGCCTGGTCCGCAGTGGAACCGGCAGATCTTTGCTGTGCAGATGCCAAACCGGATTGGCTCCACTAACGCCCTGTTGGACGCGTCGCTGCTTGAGAAGCACGGGACGGCAACGCGCCGGTCGTGGCGCATGCTGCACCTTGGCGTGGACGCCTGCACTGGCAGGATCGTAGCCTCCTCCTTGCCCCCCAAGGATGTGGACGACGTTTCCCAAGCCGGTCCCTTGCTCGATTGAGTTGCAGGACTTTTGGGGTTGTTCACTGTCGGCGGGCAGCACGGCAAGTCTCCCGAGAACGCCATTGATGTCGAAACCGCCGATCCCGAAGTCGAGTTCGCCTGGCGGTTGGCCGTCAACCCGGCCACATGACATGTAGCTGGCGACGCGATCCCCAACCGCCCAACTCGACACGTCCTCGCCCTCCGCTTCGATGTCGCCCGCCATGCCGGGTGTCGGCATTAAGTCGCGATCAGGAAGGCAGCCCATGAGCCTCCTCGAGACGAGTTGGTCGCGATAGTTGGTTGACGCCGCGCCCGGGCTCGGCTCGGACATCGTCAGATCGACTTGGACCGGCCCGTCAGCATCGCTCGCACCTGTTCTGGAGAACACTTTGCGCATTGACCCTTTCCAAATCTCGATGCCAACCCTGCGGCAGCATCCTTTTAGGACTAGATGGCTCCGCACGCCGACCGGATAAGAGCTGCAAATGGGATGGGATCACGAGGATTACTCATCAATGCAGTGGCCGGATGTAAACACGCGCTGAACCGGGATCATTCCAAAGCGGCTACAACATATTGAACTTACTTTAGAACTAGGGCACGTCCGGTTCAAGTGGAGACGTATCCTGAGTTCCTGACGTAGTTGGCGCACTCTGTGGCGGTGAAGTCGCCGAGCAGGGTGCCGATGCGTTTCCAGGTGGCTTCGACGGTGCGTTCGGCGGCTTTGCGGAGCAGGGTTTTGAGCTTTGCGAACATCTGCTCGATGGGGTTCAGGTCCGGGCTGGGAGGCGGCAGGAAGAACAGCTTGGCGCCGGCTGCGCGCAGGGCCTGGCGTATCGCGGTTCCCTTGTGGGAGGACAGGTTGTCCATGACCACGATGTCGCCGGGCCGGAGTGTGGGCACGAGCACCTGCTCGACATAGGCCAGGACGCTCGCTGCGTTCATCGGGCCGTCCAGCACAAGGGGTGCGGTGATCCCGTCGCAGCGCAGCGCGCCGACGAAGGTCATCGTCTTCCAGTGCCCATAGGGCACCAGCGCCCGCAGGCGCTGGCCGCGCTTGATGCGCCCAAACAGGCGCGTCATGTTCGTCTTGGCCGAGGTTTCGTCGATGAACACGAAGCGCCCGGCATCAACCGTGGCTTGGACTCGCTCCCAGCGCCGGCGGCGGCTGGCGATGTCCGCGCGTTCCTGTTCGGCGGCCAGAATACTTTTTTCTAACGGTGATCGCTTCGGCCTCGTAGAACCACCACACAGCCCACAGGCTCACCACAACGCCGCGTGACGCCAACTCGGCCCGGATCGCGCGCAACGTCAGGTCAGGCACCGCCGCGATCCGCTCCAGCAGCCAGTCCCGCTCGCCGGCCAGCACCGCCCGCCGGGCGCCGCCCATCGGCTTGGCATCGGCACTGCCCTCTGCCCGCAGCCGGGCCGACCACTTGGCCGCAGCAGACACGCTGACGTCGAACAGCGCCGCCGCCGCCCGGCAGGTCTGCCCGGCTACAACCGCCGCAGCGACACGGGCACGCAGGTCGTCAGAATACGGACGGGTCATGCACGCCGGCCTCCAACCCAGCCCACAGCTTGAATCACATCACGCGCCCAAATGGAATCCTGATTCCGTCAGAAACGGACGTGCTCTAACGGACAGGAAGCTCCTGATCGGCGCTGATCCGAACCCCGCCCATTCGATGTTGTTCTGAACGCGATCAGTAAGGTAGAGCTGACGCTAGCGGGAACCCAGTTCGGCGCTTGTTGGCAGCCTACAACATCCGGCGCCAGCGCGTGCTGGGCGGCAGAACACCCACTCAAGTCGCCGCCGAGCACGTCAAAGCCACACCCGAACTCGCCAACCCGCTGCTGCGTGGCCGCGCAGGACCTCACAGTGCCGCCAAGGCGCACCTTCACGGACGCTGCCAAGGAGATTTCACGTCCAGACAGCGAAGGTTTCTCACACGTCCTCAACCCATCGGAGCGCATTCACGAGCGCGCGCAGGGCGGGCGCAGGCAGCTGCCGGCTCGGATAGTAGAGGAAATCCTGGAACACGACGACGGACCACTCTGCCAGCACCTCAACGAGGGCACCGGATGCGAGATGTGGTGCCGCCTGGTCTTTCAGCACATAGCTCAACCCCAATCCGTCGAGAGCCGTGCTGACCAGCAACTCGGGGCTGGTAGTGATGAACGCCGGCTCGACCGCGACGCTGACTGTCCGGCCTTCCCTCCCAAAGGCCCAGCGGTGGAGTGCGCCCGAGCTGACTTGTCGGTAGGCGATGCAAACATGACTGCGTAATTCGTCGGGCGTTGTGGGCGCGGCGCGCCGCGCGAGGTAACCGGGCGAAGCTACGACCGCACTGCGCCGGTCGGGTCCGATCCGAACCGCGACCATGTCCTGGTCGATCCGCTCGCCGGGCCGCACCCCCGCGTCGAAGCCTTTTGCGACAATGTCGACCAGCTGATCCTCGACCACCAGCTCTACGACGATCCCTGGATGGTCACGCCTGAACATCGCCAGCTTAGGCGCGATTGTTAGGACGGCGGCGCTATGGTGGGCGCTGATCTTCACGTGGCCCGAGGGCGTGCCGCGCAACGTGTCGAGTTGCTGAACCGATGCCTCGATCTCTGCCAGCGCCGGCCCCAGCCGTACCAGCACGCGCCCGCCCGCCTCCGTCAAGGACACGCTGCGCGTCGTACGGTGGAGCAGCTTGAGGCCCAGCCGCGCTTCGAGCCCGCGCAACGCATGGCTCACAGCAGATGAAGAGAGGCCAAGCCGCCTCGCCGCGCCGGCGAAGCTGCGCTCGCGCGCGATCATCTCGAAGATCGCCAGGTCACCCAGATCCTGACGCTGCATTGGTGACCTCTCTTCATGATGCCATCCCGTTTATGGCTCTTATGCGGACGGCTTGGGAGGCCCAACTGCACGGACAAGCGGTTGTCTCCGGGACAGGCGCTGGGATTGGGACGAAGACAATGCGACAATGGCTAATCAAGGCGGGAGCGACCGACATCGACGGGCTCGTTCAGGTCGATGTCGCGATGCCGGATCCCGGGCCGGGCGAGGTGCGGGTGCAGGTGCGAGCGATCTCCATGAACTATCGAGACCAGCTCATCTTGAAGGGCGTCATGGGCCGCCTGTCAGGGCGCGACCTCGTGCCGGCCTCCGACATGTCGGGTGAGATCGACGCCGTGGGCGATGGCGTGACGGCTTGGGCGCTGGGGGATCGCGTCACCAGTCTCATGTCCTCCGGCTGGGTCGACGGTCCTCCGCCGGGCGACCTCGACTTCGGTCTCGGCGCCTATGACATGGATGGCGTGCTGGCGAAGTATGTCGTGCTGCCCGCAAGCCGTATCATCCGCGCCTCATCAACCCTTAGCCACATCGAAGCCGCGACGCTGCCTGTCGCGGCGGTGACGGCGTGGAATGCCCTTTACGGCGCTCACCCGATCCGTCCAGGATCCAAGGTCTTGGTGCAGGGCAGCGGCGCCGTGTCGCTGTTCGGGCTGTTGATCGCGCGCGTCGCGGGCGCCGAGGTGTCTGCAACGACTGGCGACGCGGCGAAAGCCGACCGGCTGAAGGCACTCGGTGCGGTCAATGTCACGAACTACCGCGACGAGCCGGATTTCGGCAAGGCTCTGTTCGGGCGGACCGGTGGGTTCGACAAGGTTCTCGAGACGGTCGGCCCCGGCAATCTCGACCAGTCGCTCGCCGCTCTTGGACCAGCGGGCGAGGTGGTGATGATCGGGTTGCTCGCGATGGATGCCAAGCCGCTCGATGCCATGGCGTTGTTCATGAAGCGCGGAAGCATCCGCGCGATCGCGACGGGCAGCACGCGGATGCACGAGGCGCTGGTGCGGGCCATAGACCTCAACGGCATCAAGCCACCGATCCACCGGCGCTTTGCCTTTGACGACGTGCCTGCAGCCTATCGCGCACAGTTGCAACCGGACCTGTTCGGTAAAATTGTCATCACGCCGGATTAAAGAAAACCACGGTCAGACAACGCGTGGTTTGTGCTGTCTGACCAATCGGACTCGCAGCATTGCTGAGCCTCGTTGATCGGTCTCGCGGGTGGCTTGGTACTAGTCCATCAGGCTCCGATGCTGACATCCCCTCCAGATCATAGGACGCGCCGCATGGACAAGCTCGTCGCCACGACCCACCAGGTCTCTTCGGAGGGACTTTGCAAGGCGCAGGACTGGATTGCCACCGGACCGAAGGGCATCCTGATCGACGCGGCTTGGAGGGAAGCCCAGTCTGGCGAGACATTCACAACGCTCGACCCGGCGACCGGCAAGGCGCTTGTCGATGTCGCAGCCGGCGATGCGGCCGACATCGGGGCCGCCGTCGACAGCGCGCGACAGGCGTTCGACGGGCATTGGGCACGGCTTGATCCCCACGCCCGCGAGGCCCACCTCCTGCGCCTGGCCGACGTCCTTGAGCGGAACATCGAGGAGCTGGTGGCACTGCAGTCGCTCGACATGGGGACACTGCTGTCGACGTCGCGCCGCCTGGCGCAAGGCGCCATCTCCGCGTTCCGCTACTATGCCGGGTTCGCCACGAAGATCACCGGGCAGACCTTTCCACAGCGCGGCAGCAGCCTGACCTATACGCGTCGCGAGCCGCTGGGCGTCGTGGGTGCCATCATCCCGTGGAACGGCCCGGCCCAAGCAACGGCTTGGAAGATTGCCCCGGCGCTCGCATGCGGCAACACCGTCGTGTTCAAGCCGGCTG
>CAXTDP010000047.1:0-15559 GCA_964242295.1 uncultured Acetobacteraceae bacterium
CATCACCCGACTGCTGAAGTCCGACGTTGACCAGCACGTGCTCCCTGGTGCCGTGCTGCTGGTCGCCCGCCACGGCAAGGTCGCCTATGAGGAGGTGGTCGGCAGCCGCGACCCCCAGGCGCCCGCCCCAGCAGCGCGGGACGACATCTACCGCATCTACTCCATGAGCAAGCCGATCACCGTCACCGCTGCGCTGATGCTGGTGGAACGGGGCCGGATCGCGCTGGACGAGCCAGTGTCCAAGTACTTGCCGCAGTTCGCCTCCATGCAGGTCGGCGTGCCCGACGACGCCGGCGGCGGCATGCACCTGGTCCCGGCCGAGCGGCCCATGACGATCCAGGACCTGATGCGGCACAGCGCCGGGCTGACCTACGGGTTTTTCGGCAGTTCGCCGGTCAAGACGGCCTACGTGCAGGCGCACCTGAACGCGGGCGACCCGGACAATGCGGCCTTTGTGGATCGCCTGGCCAAGCTGCCCCTCGCCTACCAGCCCGGCACCACCTGGGATTACAGCTATGCCATTGACGTGCTGGGCCGCGTGGTCGAGGTCGTGTCGGGCCAGCCGCTGTATCAGTTCGAGAAGGAGAACCTGCTCGACCCTCTCGGCATGACGGACACCGCCTTCGGGGTCGAGGACCCGTCGAAGCAGGGCCGCATCGCCGAACCTTTTGCAAATGACCGCTCGTTCGGCGTGGACGCGGACTTCAGCGATTCCCGCCATCCCGTCCGGATGCAATCAGGCGGCGGCGGCATGGTGTCCACGGCGCGGGATTACGCTCGTTTCCTGCAGATGATGCTGAACGGCGGCACGCTGGACGGCCGCCGCTACCTCGGCCCGCAGACGGTGCGCTTCATGACGTCAGACCAGCTTGGGACGGTGAAGCCGGGTCCGCTGTATCTGCCCGGCCCCGGCTACCGGTTCGGCCTGGGCGTTGCAGTGCGGACGGATGCGGGCGTGGCGCCGTTCCCGGGCAGCGTCGGCGACTGGTACTGGGGCGGGGCCGGCGGCACCTACATGTGGGTGGACCCGGTGCAGGACATGGTGGTCGTGTTCATGATGCAGTCGCCGAAGCAGCGGCTGCATTACCGGTCCGTGATCCGCGACCTGGTGAACGCGGCCATCGTCAGCGATACCAA
Organism: uncultured Acetobacteraceae bacterium; assembly: GCA_964242295.1. Lineage (GTDB taxonomy): Bacteria > Pseudomonadota > Alphaproteobacteria > Acetobacterales > Acetobacteraceae > DASWOJ01. Next base: position 1,138 of record CAXTDP010000047.1, read on the forward strand.
CGGTCCCACGCACTGATTGCCTACGGGCAAAGGACGTAGGCGACATAATGTAGGGCGGAAAAGCGTCAGCGCCTTCGGCCGAAGTCTGGTGCTGCGGGTTGGCGGAAGGCGCTGACGCTTTTCCGCCCTACGTCCGGCCGTTCACACACCCCAGAATCACCCGCCGGCATCACGCCTTCCGTAGCAGCGGGCAGGCTGACCTGCTTGGCAGGCGCACCAAGTACTCGCCTGCACCTCGCGCACTGGCTCCAGGTAGTGGCTGAACGTCGTGGTGGCTGAAGGAGCCGGTGTTCGACGGCTCTACCGCGCGATCCGGCGGCTGGATTTGGAGTCCACGCAGCCCGGTGGCGCAGCGCGAGGGTGCCGTGGACAGCCCCTCCGCGGCGCGACCCTGGAAGACCTGGCGCGCCATGCCGGCATCAACCCAGCCGGCCTGGCCCAGCCATGGAGTGCAACTGCCCGGCGGTCGCGTCATGCTCGGGCTGGCCATGACGTTCGGTTGCGTCGCGGAGCATCGCATGGCCGGGCTGTCCTCCTGGGAACGGCATGACGTTCAAACCAGCTTGACAGGCGGCGGCGTGCCAGCCAGCCTTTGCTGAACGCGCGGGGCGTAGCTGCCCAGACAGCGCACCCGGTAGGGCGAGACACCAGCCAGCGGCGACGACGCCACTCACGGCGAGGCATAGTCCTGCGTCCGTCATGGAGATGCCGCAACCCGTGCTCACCGCATCCATCTGCGCTCCGGCCATCCACCCAGACGCCGCACCAGCCCGCCGGCGACCGTGTGCTGCCGCTATGCGACACGCGTCGGTGCTGAGTTCCATCGCCGGGAAGGCGCGCTGACATGGACCTGGGTTTGAAGGGCCGCCGCGCCCTGGTGACGGGTGGGACCAAGGGGATCGGACGCGCCATCGCCGACTGCTTCGCGCAGGAGGGCGCGGCGGTTGCCGTCTGCGCCCGCAACGGCGCCGAGGTCACGCAGGCCGTCGCCGCCCTGCGCGGCATGGGGGTGGAGGCGTTCGGCCAGGCGCTGGACGTGTCGGACGGCCCGGCGCTGCAGGGCTTCGCCGATGCCGAGAGCGACGGCATCATCCAGGTCTCCTGGGGCGGCGCCGAGTTCGCGTCGGGTCAGACCAAGAAGGACATGGCCGCCGCCGCCGAGGCGCTGGGCGGGTTGGACATGATCGTCTCCAACGTCAGCGCCCTGGCGATCAGCGGCGACGAGGCGGCGTGGCGCGCGGGGTTCGAAACGGACCTGCTGGGCGCCGTGCGGCTGGTGGACGCGGCGATGCCGCACCTGGAGCGGTCGAATGCCGCTTCCATCACCTTCATCTCCAGCGTGTCCGGGCGCGAGATAGACTTCGCCGCCGGGCCATACGGGGCGATGAAGGCGGCGCTGGTGCATTACGCGCAGGGGCTGGCGTTCCAGTTGGCCGGCAAGAACATACGGGCCAACACGGTGTCGCCGGGCAACACCTACTTCCCCGGCGGCGTGTGGGAGCGGATCGAGACGGGGAACCCCGCCCTGTTCGCGCAGGCGATGGCGCTGAACCCGACGGGCCGCATGGGCCGTCCGGAGGAGATGGCCCGCCCGACCGTGTTCCTCGCCAGCCCGGCGGCAAGCTTCATTACCGGCACCAACCTGGTCGTGGATGGCGCGCTGACCCGCGGGGTGCAGTTTTGACGGTGGGTGGCCTGCTTCCTCTCCCCTCGGGAGAGGGCTGGGGTGAGGGGGTCTTCAAGCATGGCCCTTGGCCCAGGGAAGCTCGGTCCTTGCTGCGCCGGCGGTGCCCTGCTCCGCAGGCAAGACCCCCTCACCCCGGCCCTCTCCCGGAGGGAGAAGGGCCAAGCACACCCCATGCGCAAACCGCCTCCTGACCCATGGGTCCCGCGCTCAACCTGGCCTTCGACCTGCTCGCCTTCACCAGCATCATGGTGCTGGTCGTCATGGGCCTGGGTGTCATCGCCAGCATGATGGGCGTGTTCAATTTCGCCCATGGCGAGTTCCTGCTGCTGGGCGCCTATACCGTGTGGCGGGCGCAGGAGGCGGGTCTGCCGGTGTGGCTTGGCATGGTGGCGGCGCCGTTCGTGGTGGCGCTGGTGGGCCTGGTGCTCGAACAGACCATCGTCCGCCGCTTCTATGCCGCGCCCATCGTCGGCATGCTGGGCACCTACGCCATCGGCTTGGTGCTGCGCGAGCTGATACGCGGGCTGACCGGCGGGCAGTTCCACTCGGTGCAGGAACCCGTCTCCGGCTCGTTTGCCATCGGCTCGCTGGACATCCCGGCGTGGCGGCTGATCATCATCGGGGTGATGCTGGCGGTGGTGGGGTCGTGCTGGTTCCTGCTGGCGCGCACGACGCTCGGCCTGCAGGTGCGGGCGGCGCTGGAAAACCCGGCGCTGGCGCGGGCCTCCGGGATGTCCACCCGGCGGCTGTATGCCATGACATTCGCCTTCGGCGCCGGGCTGGCCGGGCTGGCCGGGGCGCTGGTGGTGCCGCTGTTCTCGCTGTTTGCCGATTTGGGCCTGCGCTTCCTGGTACAGGGCTTCCTGTCGGTGATGCTGGGCGGCCTCGGCTCGTTCGAGGGGCCGGTGGCGGGCGGGGCTGCCGTGGGGCTGCTGAGCGCCGGGCTGCCCTGGGCGGTGCCGCCGGTACTGGCGGACGTGCTGGTGTTCGTGATCGCGCTGGTGGCGATCAAGCTGCGCCCGCAAGGGATCATCAACAGAGGGGGACGCTAGGCATGGCCGACGATCTACGGGACGAGGATGCTGGGTTCGACCGCCGCGGCTTCCTGCGCGGGCTGCGCGTAGGGATGGGCACCTGGGTGGCGGTGGGCGCAGGCTCCTGGGTGCTGCGGCCGGGATGGGCGAACGCCGCCGCCGGGCCGATCAAGATCGGCATCGCCACCGATATCACCGGCGCCATCGGCTATGCCGGCAACTCCTGCTGGCAGACGGCGCAGCTTGTCGCCGAGGAGATCAACTCTGGCGGCGGCATCGCCGGCCGCCCGGTCGAGCTGCACCTGGAGGACACCGCCAGCAACGAGACCATCGCGGTCGCCAACGTCCGCCGCCTGATCCAGCGGGAGAAGGTGGACGTGGTGTTCGGCGGCGTCACCAGCTCGATGCGGCAGGCGATCAAGGACCCGATCGTGACCCGCGGGCGGACGCTGTATGTGTATCCGCAGCTTTATGAGGGCCAGGAGTGCACGCAGTTCCTGTTCAACACCGGGCCGACGCCGGCGCAGCAGTGCGACACCTTCATCCCTTGGCTGATCAAGCAGGGCGCCAAGCGGTTCTGCCTGCCATCCGCCAACTACGTGTGGCCGCGGCTGCTGAACAAGTATGCGCGCAAGGTGATCGAGGCGAACGGCGGCGAGGTGGTCTTCGAGGAATACTACCCGATTGACCAGATCGAGTATTCCTCCACCGTGTCCCGCATCACCAGCGAGAAGGTGGATTGCGTGTTCAACACCATCATCCCGCCGGGCGTCGGGCCGTTCTTCAAGCAGCTTTACACCGCGGGCTTCCTGGGCCGCGGCGGGCGGCTGGCCTGCGTGTATTACGACGAGAACCTGTTGAACGTGAACCAGCCGCAGGAGATGGAGGGGCTGGCGACCTGCCTCGACTTCTTCCAGGCGTTGGACGACCCCTTCGACAAGGCGCTGGTCGCCAAGTATAACGCGCGGTTCCCCGGCAGCCAGTATCGCTTCGTCGCCGGCAGCGCGGCCACCGGCATGTGGCGGGGGCTGAAGCTGTACGAGCAGGCGGTGAAGGCCACCAACGGCGACACCACGCGGGAGTCGGTCGCCAAGGCCTATGACAGCGCCAAGATCGCCGAGGGACCCGGCGGCGGCGCGGCAATGGTGCCCGGCAAGTATCATTGCAAGATGAACATGTATATCGCGGTCGCCAAGAACGGTGCCTACCAGGTGCAGGAGAAGTTCGACCAGGTGGACCCTAAGGAGTGCTAGAGGCCAGCCCGGCGGTTCCCGCCATCGCAGCCCGGCGACCGCGCCTGGCCGTGCTGCCAGCGCTGGAGCTGGCCGGGCTGGCGGTCCTGCTGCTGCTGCCGATCTGGCTGGAGTCGTTCGGCCTCGCCTTCGTCACGCGGGCGATGATCCTGTCGCTGCTGGCGATCAGCTTCGACCTGGTGTGGGGCTATGCGGGCATTCTCAGCTTCGGGCAGGCGCTATTCTTCGGTGTCGGCGCATATGGGGTGGCGCTGCTGGGGCGGGATCTCGGCTGGATGCAAGCGGTTGTGACGCTGCCGCTCGCGGCACTTGCGGGCGGGGTGGTGGCGCTGCTGCTGGGCTGGTTCCTGCTGCTGGGGCGGCGGCCGCCCAGCGTGATCTTCGTCTCGCTGGGCACGCTGACCGGGTCGTATGCGGCGGAGCGGCTGGTGAACGCGTCGGCCTACCTGGGCGGGCGCAACGGCATCTCCGGCGTGCCGGTGCTGCAGATCGGCGGGTTCGAGGTGCTGGAGGGCGGCCCGTTCTACGCCCTGGCGCTGGTGGTCCTGGTCGCGGTTTACCTTGCGAGCCGGCTGGTCGTGCGGTCGCAGCTTGGGCTGGTGCTGGCGGGCGTGCGGGACGAGGAGCGGCGGCTGCTGTTCCTCGGCTACCGGGTGCCGTTGTTCAAGGCGCTGATCTTCACCTTTGCCGGAGGGATCGCCGGGCTGGCGGGCGGGATGTATGCCTACCACGAGGGCTATGCCGGGCCGGTCAGCCTGGGGATGCAGCTTTCGACGCAGGCGGTGCTGTATGTGCTGTTCGGCGGCACCGGGACGCTGGCAGGGGCGGTGCTGGGGGCCTTCGTGATCGAGACGCTCAGCCTCGTGCTGTCCGACGCGTCGCCGCAGTTCTGGCCGGTGATGCTGGGGCTGCTGCTGCTGGGCGTCATCGTGTTCCAGCGTACGGGGCTGCTGGGCCTGGTGGTGCCGGAGCGGGAGCGCGTCGGCCGGTTCGGACGGCCGCCGCGGCGGGTCTAGGGATGGCGCTGCTCGATATCCAGGGTGTCGGCAAGCGGTTCGGCGTGCTGCAGGCGCTGGAGGGGGTGGACGTGTCCGTGACGGAGGGCAGCTTCCATGGGCTGATCGGCCCCAACGGCTCCGGCAAGAGCACCCTGCTGAAGGCCATCGCCGGGGAGCATCTGCCGGACGCCGGGCGCATCAGCTTCCGCGGCAGGAATATCACCCTTGCCGGCCCTTCGGAGCGGGCGCGGGCCGGGCTGTCGCTCAAGTTCCAGATCACCGCGGTGCTGCGGTCGCTCACGGTGTATGACAACCTGCTGCTGGCGTTGCAGGCGGCGTCGGGCGTCGGCCCGCTGCTGTTCTCCCGCACGCGCCGCGGCCTGCATGGGCCGGTGATGGAGCAGCTTGCCGCCTTCCGCCTTGCCGACCGGGCGGAGGAGGTCGCGGGCGTGTTGAGCCACGGGCAGCAGCAGTGGCTGGAGATCGCGATGGCGCTGGCCGCCCGCCCCAAGCTGCTGCTGCTGGACGAGCCGACCGGCGGGATGAGCCCGGAGGAGCGCCGGGCCACGGGCGAGCTGCTGCAGCCGATACGCGGGCACTGCGCGCTGGTGATCGTCGAGCACGACCTGGACTTCATCAAGGACCTTTGCGACGAGCTGACGGTGCTGGATGGCGGGCGGGTGCTGGACCACGGCACCGTGGCGGAGATCGAGCGGTCGGCGCGGGTGCAGGAGGTTTATACCCGCCGTGCCTGACCCCAACATCCTCGACGTGCAGGACCTGCAATCGGGCTACGGGCGCAGCCAGGTGCTGTTCGGAGTCTCGCTGCTGGTGCCGCGGCAGGGGGCGCTGGCGGTGCTGGGGCGCAACGGCGCGGGCAAGACGACGCTGCTGCGGACCATCATGGGGGAGCTGCCGGCGACGCAGGGGCGGGTGTTCCTGGACGGTGCGGAGGTGACAGCGACGCCGACCGAGCGCCGGGTGCGCGCCGGCGTCGGCTATGTCCCGCAGGAGCAGGCGGTGTTCGCCCGGCTGACGGTGCGGGAGAACCTGGAGGTCGGCGCGGTGTCGGCCGGGCGCAACCGGCGGGACCTGGACCGGGCGCTGTCGGCGTTTCCCAAGCTGGGGCAGCGGCTGCCGCAGGTCGCGGGCACGCTGTCGGGCGGGGAGCGCAAGATGCTGGCCATCGGCCGCGCCCTGCTGGGCGAGCCGCGCCTGCTGCTGCTGGACGAGCCTACGGAGGGCGTGTGGATCGGCGTCATCGAGGAGATCGCCGACCGGCTGGTGGCGCTGTCGGCGGAGATCGGCGTGATCCTGGTGGAGCAGCATCTCGACCTGGCGCTGCGGGTGGGTGGGCGGGCCTGCGTGATGGACCGGGGGACGGTTGCGCTGGAAGGGGCGAGTGCTGCGGTGCGGGATGATCCGCGGCTGCTGCGGTATCTGGCGCCGTAGGGACTGCTGGGGCGCTTGCGCCCGCCCTGTCCCAAGCCGGCCTTCGCCGGTATATGCTGCACTCGTTGGGGACGAGGCAGAGCCGTGGCGAGCATCACCATTCCTGATCTTGATGAAGCGCTGGAGCGCCGTCTCCGCACCCAAGCGGACAGCCACGGCCATTCGGTCGAGGATTAGGCTCGCGACATCCTTCATGCCGCGCTCCAGCGTAAGTCGCTGCGAGAAGGCGGCCTGGTTGCGTCCATCCGCGCTAAGATGGCACCGCTCGGTGGAGTGGACCTGCCCCACATCCCCCATAAGCCCATACGTGAGCCGCCGTTCCAGGACGAGGCGCGCGACATCCTCCATGCCGCACCCAACCGTGAGCCGCCACGCAAGGGCGGATTGGTTGAGTCCATCCGCGCCAAAATTGCGCCGCTTGGTGGAGTGGACTTGCCCCACATCCCCCGTGAGCCGATGCGTGAGCCACCGCTCCAGGACGAATGATCGTTCTGGACACGAACGTCTTGTCCGAGGTGCTGCGACCCATGCAGGACATCCGCGTTGAGAGATGGCTGGGCTGCCAGCCAGACGCGATCTTGTTCACCTCCACCTCCACCATCACCGAAGCGGAGCTATACCTCGGCGTGGCCCTGATGCCGCTTGGACGTCGCCGAACCGCCCTGGCAGTTGCCATCAGGATTATTCTGGCCGACGACTTCACCGGACGCATCCTGTCGTTCGACAGTCTGGCGGCAACAGCGTTTGCGGAGGTCCTCGCAAGCCGCCGCTGGGCAGGCCGACCCATGTCGCGATCCGATGCTCAGATCGCTGCCATTGTACGGTCGCGGGGGGGCTGCCGTTGCGACCCGCAACGTGCGGGACTTCGAGGGGTGCGGTGTAACGGTAGTCAACCGTTGGACGGACACCTGGAATGGTTGATTGGTTCAGGCCGATGTTAGCCCTGATCCTTTCTTGCCCAACCTGTCCCACCAGACGCCGAGCTCATTGGCATACGCAAATTGGCGCGTCATCCGCAGCAGGTATGCCTTCCAAGGCATGGTGCCAACAAGACAGGGTAACGCGCCCAGCACCATCAACCCGCCTGGGCTAATCTCAGGTTACGTGCAAACCTGCCCACAAAGGGGATCTTGGGCACTTTTGGTGGAGGCACGTCAGCCGTCTGGAGGCAAGCGCCAGTTCGGCTCTCGGTTCTACGGTGGTAGTCAGTGACGCTTCACCAAAAGTGCCCAAGACCCCACAAAGGACCACCCGGCGCGGCACTTATCGCTGCCAGCCGCCGCACACCGCTACGCACCACCAGGAGAACCAGGCATGACGACGCTGACGGTCAAGACGCCCACTCTCGACGAGATGCGCGACGTGGCCTCGGAGCTGGGCTTCGCCAACATGAGCGACGGCGACCTGCAGCTTCATCTCAAGATGCTGGAGGGCGGGTTCCAGGCCTACAACCTGGTGGACCAGATGCCGGATGAGATGCCGGAGGTGCGATATCCCCGCACGCCGGGCCGCCGGCCCTTGGCGGCGGACAACCCGCTCGGTGCCTGGTATGTGAAGGGCGCCGTAACGGGCGCCGCGGACGGGCCGCTCAAGGGCAAGGCCGTTGCCATCAAGGACAACATCTGCGTTGCGGGGATGCCGATGATGAACGGCGCCTCCACGCTGGAGGGCTACGTGCCCGACGTGGATGCGACGGTGGTGACGCGCATCCTGGACGCCGGCGGGACGGTGGCGGGCAAGACGGTGTGCGAGCACTTCTGCTTCTCCGGCGGCAGCCACACCAGCAGCAGCGGGCCGGTGCACAACCCGCACCGGCACGGATACTCCGCCGGCGGCTCGTCGTCCGGCAGCGCGGCGGTGGTGGCCGCGGGCGAGGTGCCGATGGCGCTGGGCGGCGACCAGGGCGGCTCCATCCGGATACCGGCGTCGTTCTGCGGCGTTTATGGCATGAAGCCGACGCATGGGCTGGTGCCGTATACCGGCATCATGCCGATCGAGCTGACGATAGACCACACCGGGCCGATCACCGCGACCGTGGCCGACAACGCCCTGCTGCTGGAGGTGCTGGCCGGGCCGGACGGGCTGGACCCGCGGCAGTATGGCGCCGCCTCGAAGCCTTATCGGGACGCGCTGGGCAGGGGCGCCGCCGGGCTGCGGATCGGGGTGGTGAAGGAGGGATCCGGCTGGCCGCAGAGCATGGCGGCGTCGGATGCCGTGGTGCGCCAGGCCGCAGAGCGGTTCCGTGGCCTGGGCGCCACGGTGGAGGATGTGAGCATCCCCATGCACCTGCTCGGCAGCGCGATCTGGCTGCCGATCGCGGCGGAGGGTGCGACGGTGCAGATGATGCATGGCAACGGCTTCGGCTTTAATTGGCAGGGACTTTATGTCACTAGCCTGCTGGACGCGCACAGCGCCTGGCGCACCCGGGCGGACGAGCTTTCGGACAGCCTCAAGAACACCATGCTGCTCGGGCATTATATGACGACGCGTTACCGCGGGCACTACTACGCCAAGGCGCAGAACCTGGTGCGGCGGCTGCGCGCCGCCTATGACGATGCGCTGTCGCGCTATGACCTGCTGCTGATGCCGACGCTGCCGATGACCGCCACGGCGCTGCCGGCGCCAGACGCCCCGGTGGATGAGGTGATTACCCGGGCCTTTGAGGTGCTGCCCAACACCGCCCCCTTCGACTGCACCCACCATCCCGCCATGAGCCTGCCCTGCGGCACCGTGGATGGGCTGCCGGTCGGCATGACGCTGGTGGGCGGGATGTTCGCGGAGGAGACGATCTACCGGGCTGCCGCGGCCTTCGAGGGCGGGGTGGATTGGAAGGGGATTGCGGCATGACCGACGTTACCGAGCTGACCATCGAGGGGGCGCAGGCCGCCTTTGCCAGCGGCACCACTTCGGAGGCGCTGACCCAGGCGTGCCTGGACCGCATCGCCCGATACAACCCGGCCTACAACGCCATCATCTTCCTCAATCCCGAGGCGCTGGCCGACGCGCGGGCGATTGACCGGCGGCGGGCGTCGGGGGAGGCATTGGGACCGCTGGCCGGCGTTCCCGTGGTGGTGAAGGACCCGATGGACATGGTGGGGTTCCCCACCACCGCCGGCTGGTCGCTGCTGCATGGCAAGTCTGGTGGGGTGGACTTGATGCCTGGCACGGACTCGCCGGTCGTTGCCCGGATGCGGGCTGCCGGGGCGGTGATCCTGGGCAAGACCAACGTGCCGGTGCTGAGCCATACCGGCAGCCATGCCAACGACAGTTGGGCCGGGCCGACCTACAACGCCGCCGGGCGGGAGTTCCTGCCGGGCGGCAGCAGCGCCGGCACTGCCACGGCGGTGGCGGCCGGCATGGCCGTGGTGGGGCTGGCGGAGGAAACCGGAGGGTCCATCCAGAACCCGGCGTCCGCGCAGGCTCTGGTCGGGATCAAGCCTACGTTTGCCCTGGTGCCGAATGCCGGGGTGATGCCGCTGTCGGGCAACCGGGATGTGGTGGGGCCGATTGCCCGCTGCGTCCGCGATGCGGCGCTGACGCTGGATGTGCTGGCGGGCTATACGGCGGAGGATCCGAAGACCATTGCCGGCGTTGGGCACAAGCCTCGTGGCGGATATGCGTCGCGGCTGCACCCGGACGCGCTGCGGGGCAAGCGGCTGGGGCTGTATGGCCCGGGATGGCGCGACATGCCGCTGTCGGCGGAGGCGGCGGAGCTGTATGCCCGGGCGCAGCGGGAGTTGCGGGACCTGGGCGCCGAGCTGGTGGATGACCCGTTTGCCGGCTCCGGCTTCGCGGACCTGCGCCAGCCTACGCCGACGTTGCTGGAGTTCGACGCGCGGGGGCTGGAGTCCGGGCCGTATGACTTGCAGAAGTATCTGGAGCGGCTGGGGCCGGATGCGGCGTTGCGCAATTTCGCCGAGTTTGCGGCGGCCACGGCCAAGGAGGACGCGTTTGGACCGGGCGGCGTGCTGGGGTTCATGCCTAGCCTGCCGCAGTTCGGTCCATGCCTTGCCGATCCGACGCGTCCGCCGGACCTGTCGGACTTCATTGCGGTGAAGGAGGCGTATCTGCAAACCTTCGACGCCGTGTTCACGCGGGAGCGGCTGGACGGGCTGGTGTTCCCGCAGATGCGCGGGCAGCTTCCGCCGCTGCACGGACCCGATACGATCCATGAGACCACGGTCGGCGAGATCAACATCGCCGGGCTGCCTGGGGTTACGGTGCCTGCGGGCTATTATGCGTCGGGGGCGCCGTTCTGCCTGATCTTCGTGGGGCGGCAGTGGAGCGAGGCGGACCTGCTGGCCTATGCGTATGGGTATGAGCAGGCCACCCGGCACCGCCGGCCACCTGACCTCGTGATGTCCTGAACCCTGGCTGGCGGCCGGGGCCGCAGTGTGCGGCCGGGGCCGGAGCATGCGGCCGGGCCATCGGCAGGCTTGGCAGCCGTGTATGCTCCCGAAGCTGTGATAACCGAGGCAGTAACACCGGCGTTAACTTCTTCCCAACAGGGGAGCGGCACCGATGATAAAACTGCGCGTGAATGGCCAGGACCAGGCATGGGACGGCGACCCGTCGCTGCCGCTGCTTTGGTTCCTGCGGGACGAGGCCGGGATGACCGGCACCAAGTTCGGCTGCGGACAGGCGCTGTGCGGCGCCTGCACCGTCCACATTGATGGCCAGGCTACCCGGTCCTGCATCACCGGCATGTCCGACGTGGAAGGCCGCGAGATCACCACCATCGAGGGCCTGCATCCCACCGGCGACCATCCGGTGCAGAAAGCCTGGCGTGAGGTAGGGGTGCCGCAATGCGGCTTCTGCCAGGCCGGGCAGATCATGCAGGCGGCTTCCTTGCTAAGCGAAACCTCGCATCCGTCTGACGGGCAGATCCGCGACTCCATGTCCGGCAATATCTGCCGCTGCGGCTGCTACCAGCGCATCGAGGCCGCGATCCGCCTCGCCGCAACGGGGACCTAGCGCCATGATCTATCCCATCATCAAGAACGTGTCCCGCCGCACCTTGCTGCGCGGGACGGTGGGCGCCGGCGCCCTGGTGCTTGCGGCGCCGATCCTGCCGCGCCGGGCCTTTGCGGCGCCGTATGCCAGCGGCGCCAGCGCCATGCCGCACGGAACCGTCAACAACCCGCGCATCTTCGTCGCGATTGCGCCGGATGGGATCGTCACCATCGTGGCGCACCGGGCCGAGATGGGTACTGGCGTACGCACCAGCTTGCCGATGATCGTCGCCGACGAGATGGAGGCCGACTGGGCGCGCGTGCGCATCCAGCAGGCGCCCGGCGACGAGGCCAAGTATGGCAACCAGGATACCGATGGGTCCCGCAGCACCCGGCATTATCTGCAGCCGATGCGCGAGGTCGGCGCCGCGGCCCGCTCCATGCTGGAGGCTGCCGCCGCAAAGCGTTGGAACGTGCCGGTGAGCGAGGTGCGGGCGGCGAACCATGAGGTCGTGCATACGCCGACGGGGCGACGTCTTGGGTATGGCGAGCTGGCGACGGATGCCTCGGCGCAGCCGGTGCCGGAGACGGCTAGCCTGCGGCTGAAGGACCCCAAGGACTTCCGCTATATCGGGCGCGGCCGGGTTGGGATCACCGACCTGCGCGACATCACCGTGGGCAAGGCGACCTATGGCGCCGACGTGCGGCTGCCGGGCATGAAGTATGTGGTGATCGCCCATCCGCCGGTGACTGGGGGCAAGCTGGTCAGCTTCGATGCGAAGGACGCGCTGGCGGTGTCGGGCGTCGAGCAGGTGATGGAGGCGCAGGGCTGGCCTTGGCCGTCGAAGTTCCAGCCGCTGGGGGGCGTCGCCATCGTTGCGCGCAACACCGGCGCGGCCATCAAGGGGCGGGATGCGCTCAAGGTGGTTTGGGACGACGGCGCCAACGCGCATTACGACAGCGACGTTTATCGCAAGGAGCTGGAGGATGCCGCCCGCAAGCCGGGTCTGGAGGTGCGTAATACCGGGGATGCCGATGGGGCGCTGAAGGGCGCGGCGACGGTGGTGACTGGCGAGTATTACCTGCCGCACTTGGCCCATGTCAGCATGGAGCCGCCGGTCGCGACGGCGCGGATGCAGGGCGACAAGGTCGAGGTCTGGGCGCCGGTGCAGAGCGCGGGGGGCACTCGGGAGGACCTGGCGAAGACGTTGGAGATCCCGATTGAGAACGTCACCGTTCATGTGACGCTGCTGGGCGGCGGGTTCGGGCGGAAGTCCAAATGCGACTATGCGCTGGAGGCGGCGCTGCTGTCGCGCAAGCTGGGCGCGCCGGTCCGGGTGCAGTGGACGCGGGAGGACGACGTGCGGCACGACTTCCTGCACACGGTGTCGGCGGAGCGGATCGAGGCCGGGCTGGACGCTGGCGGCAAGGTGGTGGCGTGGCGGCACCGGAGCGCTGCGCCGAGCATTGGCTCGACGTTCAAGGCGGACACGCTGCATCCCCTGCCGTTTGAGTTGGGCATGGGGCTGGTGGACCTGCCGTTCGACCTGCCGAACGTGCGGGCGGAGAGCGCGGAGGCGGCGGCGCATACCCGAATCGGCTGGTTCCGGTCGGTCAGCAATATCCCGCACGTGTTTGCGGTGCAGTCCATGGTGGGGGAGATTGCGGCCCGGACTGGGCGGGACCCGAAGGATTTGCTGCTGGAGCTGATCGGGCCGGCGCGGATCGTGGACCTTGGCGGGTCGGTGAAGGATCTGTGGAACTACGGCGAGCCGCTCAGCAGCTACCCGATTGATGCGGGGCGGCTGCGCCGGGTGGTGGAGCTGGTGGCGGCGAAGGGCGAGTGGGGGCGGAAGCTGCCGCCGGGCCATGGGATGGGGATCGCGGTGCACCGGAGCTTCGCCAGCTACATCGCGACGGTGGTGGAGGTTGCGGTGGATGCGAAGGGGCAGTTGAGCATTCCTCGGGTGGATACGGCGGTGGATTGCGGGGTGGTGGTGAACCCGGAGCGCATTGCCTCGCAGATGGAGGGAGCGGCGATCATGGGGCTTAGCCTGGCCAAGCATGGGGCCATTACGTTTAAGGATGGGCGGGTGCAGCAGGCTAACTATGATGACTATCCGGTGGTGCGGATTGATGAGGCGCCTACGGTGACGAACACGCACATTACTCCTTCGGATTGGGCGGTGGCGCCGGGGGGCGTCGGGGAGCCGGGGGTGCCGCCGTTTGCGCCGGCGCTGTGCAACGCGATCTTTGCTGCGACCGGCAAGCGCATCCGGGCGCTGCCGATCGGCAAGCAGCTTGAAGCATGAGGGCGCTGGTTTTGGTGGGCCTGCTGCTGCTGCCGATGGCGGCGCAGGCTCAGGGGCAGGCGGCGCCTTCGCCGGGGGTGCGGCCTCGGGGGACGGCGCAGGAGTCTTCGGTGGCTGCGCCGGCTCCGCCTGCTGGGACTGCGAATACGACTGGGAGCACGGGGCAGGATGCGGGGGTCAAGGCTATGAATGACGCCGAGAAGGCTAAGGTGGAGTCCAAGGGGAAGTAGAGTGGGCGTTGCGCGCTGGTCCGGAGGGGCGGAGATGATGCCGCTTCCGGGCTGGTGGCGCGAGCCTGTTGGCTGTGGAGCCGCCGCGGCGTAGGCGGCTTGCGGCGACGGGGCGGGACGGTTTGCGCTGGGGGCGGCCGATGCAGGCGGGCTTACGCGCATTGGCGCGTGCCGCCATTGCTGGCGCGGTTCGAGGGGCGCGGGCCTGATTGCCTTTCGGTTGTGCGCGGGATCGGCGGAGGTTGGTTGCGCCAATCGCCATTTGCTTTGACCGTTCCGGCATTGGCGGCCTTCAGCGCTTTTGGCCACAACGCAGTGCTGCGGGGTGGCGTATGACGCTTCGCTTATATGTCGCCTGCGAGGCTTACCGGGAAGATGATCGGAGCGGGTGGTGGTTGGTTAGTCGCCGGGTGGCGGGCGCCATCGGGCGTCGGTGCGGGCGGCTTGGCGCAGGACGAAGGCGACGGCTTCGGCCGGGTCGTCCGGCAGGGTGTGGCCGGGGCG